>JBBDIH010000149.1:0-5058 GCA_040880505.1 Minisyncoccota bacterium | reverse complement strand
TATGCGAACTCCTTCAAACTGATATTTGCAACGTAAATGCCCTCCACAATCAGGCTATCGATGAACCCGGAGAGGGTATTGAAATTGTAGCCAAAGAATTAAATACGAAAGTTCGCCAGGCTATAGAACACCGGGAATTTCCATTTGTTATAGGAGTTCAGTGGCACCCGGAATACCTCATTCAAATTGCCCGGCAGCGGAATATTTTTAAGGGGTTGGTAAAAGCGGCGGTTTAATTGGTTTGGCTTTATTAGCAAGTAATGTAAATAAAACCCGGAGCCTTTATTAGCTACCATAGCGCTCGAATGCCTTCGTATTTGAAGCATAAAACCAAGCTTGTTGTAAGACTTAAGAGATCAGGGACACCGTTTAAGCAATTCTGTAAACTACTTTATTCTTTAACGTAAATTGCTAAATAAGTAATTGATGGGGAACCAATTCCTAAACATCCTGATTTTTGAACTTGAAATACTGAATGGAACCTGTATCCCTGTTCAGCATTATTATTAAACCTTGATTCAAGTCCACTAATAGCTTTGTTTGAAAATTCTGCTCCAATTTGTTCGATTTTGTACTGCATAATTATTCAATTTAATTTGTTATTGATTATGTTAATTTGTCTTTTCCTCCGTTTTCAGGTCGGCACCTGTATAGTCTATTTACTGTTAATTTTGTTCCATTTATAAATCCTTTTTCTCTGTATGCCATTTCTGAATAGTGAGAACAACTTGGGTCAAATACGCATCTGTTCCCTAGTTTTCCAGATATTCGTTTTTGGTAAAATCTAATCATTGTCACAAAAATTTTGAGCCAAATAGGCTTGGAAGGGATTTCTAATTGTTCAATTTCGATGTCCCTATTGGTTTTCCCAAAAAATTGTCTCCGTATAATTATCTCGTCCTCTGGGTTGACGTTGAATTCAAATTCATTTCGTTGATATGATTTCATTTCTTTATTCATTTTACTAACAAAATAATAAGAGTATAGTTAGTCAAGTCCTGTAATGGCCTGGCAAATAAGCAGCGCGGCTAAGTTCTTGAATGTAAGCAACTAAATGCAAATGCGTCTGCTTAATTTACTTTGTTAACCGGCTGATGCACTTTTTTCTAAAAGATTCTTCCATTCATAGCCTTGTTCAACTGACAACGACTTAAATATTGCAAAACCATATTCTGCATATGTTGTTATTGCAGATTTGGCTGATTCAAAAGATAAAGTTATTTCATATTCACCATTGACAAATTGACCAGGATATATTGTCTGAAGCAATTTCACTTGGTCTTTCGAAAGCTTTTTGATGCAATCCTTTTTAATTTTTCCCAAAGAGTGAGTGGTTCCATGCCTCAATTGAGTTGTGACTTCAAACCAATCTTTCAAGTTCATTAATCTGTTATTATGTTCCTGTAGTTCGGCCTTTTTAAGATTTCCTCCAAATTCTCGCAGATAGTCAATTAATACTGAATTAGCTTTTCTTCTAAATAATCCTCTTACGGCCGAGCCCCATACTTTTTGCTCATAGGTATCGCAATTAGGTAAATAATCTTTGAAAATATCAATTTGTAATTTTTTTTGATTAGCATGTAAATAGGAGGCGGTAATGTCATAGAGATAACTCTCAAAAACTTCATATCCTTGTTGAACAGTTAAGGAAGCCTCTCTTTCCAAAAACCAATCAAGCTGTTCAATAAACTCTTCACCCTTAACAAAATGCCTACCAGTTCGGAATTTTAGTAACCACCCATTATCAGTTGGTCCGGTAAGATCTGTAATTACTAAAGAAGTGCCATGAAATAAATCTTCAATCTGGAAACTTTCATGTTTTGCTACATTCTTCCTGATATCTTTTTTGAGCCTCTCAATTCTTTTTTGAAAATAGTTTATTTGAAAGTAAAGGAAGTTTAGCTTTTCAAATAGCCTATGAATCGGAATGTGTAAAGGATTCATGAAAATCTCTGCTAATTTTGAATACTTAAACTTTGCCCCATTAAGGCTTGACTATTTATCCAACCCTTTCCAAGTAAACTCCCACTACTGTTATAAACTTCTACCTCATACCAAGGATTATTGGCTTTATCCTTAGTAGAAATTACCTTGATAAAATATCCTTTTGGGATTTCTTTAGTGTCTTCTAATGCTGCCATTGGGTCAGAAGGTTCAATTTCAGACATTAATGGTGTATTCTTGGAGATAGAATAGGATTCTCCAATTTTTAATGATGATGGATCGGCAAAGTCAGATTTTTTTGATGCTATTCCATCTAGAGTGTAATAAATACTTTTTTCACTACCCACAGTTCGAAGCCCAGATGTATTGACTTTTTTTCCTGTAAGATTTGAATTTCTATCACCAAACTTTGGGTTTGATTGATTTATTGGAACAACCATTCTAACTACCACACTATCGCTAATTCTATCTACATCAAATCCCAGACCTAAAGGTGCCATTTCCTTTTGCTTATCTTGTAGATCGTTTTCCCATTCGGTATTGTCAATTGAAATGGTTTGTTCATTTTTCCATTCACCAACGGTGCTTCTCTCTGAATAATAGTCTATCAAATATTCACTTGGGCTTCCTTTCTCCCAATATGAACGAGAAATACTAACCATTAATATGGTGTTATCTGGTAGATCTGTATCTAACGTAACTAAAAGCGTTTCATCGGTTAATTCAGAATAAATATCAAAAACATCACAAGTTACTTGAGCTAAAGTTGGTGAATATGTGAAAAGTAGTACAGATAAAAAGACAATAGCTTGTTTCATGACAATTAGTTTTAATGGTTGTTTTGATGGACAGCTTTATTAAGTTACCTATAACGACCCTTGGTTTAAGCGGCAAAGCCATATCAGCAATTAGCTCAAAAAATGGCTCGGCACTTCATTCAATTACTGCTTTAAATATTTGCAAATACTGGCTTTGTCCGCTTGAAACCATTGTTAGGTACATGGTTTTGTTTTAATTACAAATTGAGATTTTGCCACTCTACTATTTCGACTGTATTAAACCCCTTTGTTTTCTTGAAATCCATATTATGAACAAAGTTTTCCATAGAATCCGAAGGATCAATCATTTGCAAATTTAATTTATCAAATGTTTTTCTTGGAATTGCTACCGATAAAATAGCTTGTTCTTCAATATGGCCAATGGAAGAATTTAAAAGGTCATCTACAGCAGTGATCACCACAGCAGAAGCTGGTAAGATGGAGAATAGTTCACCTGCGATTCTCAAGACAACACTACAAACATAGTCTTGGTAAAGTTCAAAAAATTCTCCTTTTGGCATATTCTTTGTAGATAGTTTTCCACTTTTTAATAAGCTTTTTTTCTGATTTGGTATAATATCCTCACCGTGAACATTTATTTTAGCTTGTACTGGAGCAGACTTTTCAAATGTAAAGGAAAGATTCGCTCCCAATTCACTAATTTCGCTGAACGGAGCTAATTCTTCAATTGCTTCCGACCAAGCTTCTTGATCCCCCTCTAAAACTCGTTGTGCAAATTCTTTACTATCTTTCCAATCAATGAGATTTTGTTCATGATTTTCTCTCAATTGTTCATAATATTTTTCATCTTTTTTCCGTGCATTCTCTACAGCTAAGGAAAGTGCTTCTCTCTTTTTCTCAGTTCTGTTAAAAATATTATCAAAAAAACTTGGCTTATAGCTGTCTAATTCTTTTTGAGCTTTATGTTCAAACTTGTCTGTAAAATTGGGCTCTTTTGGTTTTGGTTTGCTGGCAATTTCTTTCCAATCAATGTTGTTGCTCTTTTCAAGATGAATTGAGGTGACTCTTTCTAAATAGTTTTCAAATTGTTCAACTTCATATTGAGCTTGTTCTAGCTCAACCATTTTGTTGTACTGTTTTCTTTGACGCTCAAGCTCTCTTTGTTTCCTTCTGGATTCTCGTTCAGAAGCTTTAATGGCTGAGTTTACAGATCTTAAAGTCCCTTTCCATCCCATGGTTTTGTAATTTTTTATTCAGAAGTGTAAGTATTAACCAGATTGCCCTTTTCATCAAAGGTGTATAGCGTCTTATTCAATCTGTAAGTAGTTCTTTTGTAATTGTCGTTGTCATTGAATTCATTTGCCAATTCATATCTACCTCTGTTGATTAGCTTAAATTCATCTAAAGTAATTTTTTGATTGTAGTGAGCAACCATAAGCATTTTAAAATTTATAGTACCGTCTGGACTCCTATGTAATGGAATATATTCATTTTGATTACCGCCAGGAACATTGGCAAATGCTTCTGCTTGGATATTTATTTCATTGATAATTCTACTTTCATTATTCCAATATTTACTTGCAGCCTTCTTGTAATCTCGATAAGTAGAAGGATGTTCATTTTTCCACATTTTTGCCCATTTGTTCAGCCCATCACTCGAATTGTAATCTACTAAAACACTGTCATTAAAATGCAACTCATAACCAATTTGCCCAACGACTAAAGAATTATTTGTTACCGGTAGCCCAAAAATTTCGCTTATAAATTTTTTGGAAAGACTTTGATTTTTTATCCCATTATTAAGAGTATTTTCAATTGTGTATGAATCAAATTCATCCTCCAAATTGAAATCAGATAAATAGTTGTTCACTTCTCTCTTGGAGAGGGATTCAACAGTGTCATCAGTAAGGACGCAAATAACTTCATCTGTGAATGCTTTAAAGACAATTGTCACAATTTTACTATTCATTTTATTGGTATCGAAATAAGTATAAAATTGGTCTGAGTTGTAGCCTAAAAATTTAATAATGTTAATAATTGATTTAGGCTCTATATCAATTTCTACTGATTTATAATTACCATTTTCAGGAACAAATGTTTTCAATCCATCAATGGAAGCCAAAGAATTGAATGAATTGACAAAAATTAAAATAAATAGTAATAACGTTTTCATTTTTCAGAGTATTGGTTGAAAATTGTACCTAACATACAATTAAGCAGAATGAAGGAATGTGCCAAAATTCCATATAAAAGTGCAAATCTTTTCTTCACAAGTATTTAATATGTAATGGAGTATGATATCATGAATTTTTCAAAAAATAATTCGGGATAAAAT
>JBBDIH010000148.1:0-5086 GCA_040880505.1 Minisyncoccota bacterium | reverse complement strand
TCTCTAAATAAAAAACCATTTCTGAGTAGTTCTCTTGGTAATACATCTCCATGGACTTCAATTTGTTTACTTAACCAGTTTATTGCAGCAATTCTGATTTGGAGATCTGTATTCATTGCCAATTATAAGCATTTTTATTGATACCTAACCTGCGGGACATAAATTTTTGTAAAGAATAAGATTGCATTTCAACTATACTTCTTATTTATTTAACCTGACAATGATTCTAAACTTATGAATACAAAAAACTTATTCATTGAGCTATTTAGTGCAACAACAGAAGATGAAGTAGATCAATTAACAAAAAAGCATTCCAATATATTTGACAACTCAATTAATTGGAGGCCTCTTGGGGGCAATGAAAACAACTTCGGAGTAATAGAAAACCAGCAAGCTTCACCTATAGCGGCTCTGATTGAAAAAATTACAAATTCGATTGACGCAATTTTAATGAAGAGATGTTATGAGTTGGGTGTAGATCCCAAGTCAGAAAGTGCGCCTCAAACGATGGATGAAGCAAAATCTCTTTTCTTTGAAAATTATCAAGATTGGGATTTGCCGGGAATGAGAAAGGCTCAATCTGAGAATATTCAAGTATTAGCAGACGGCCCTCGGATGAACACTTCTTTGGTTATTTATGATGATGGTGAGGGGCAGCATCCTAACAAATTTGAAGACACCTTTCTGTCATTGCTTCGTGGTAACAAAAATGAAATTCATTTTGTGCAAGGTAAGTACAATATGGGAGGTAGCGGTGCTATCGTATTTTGTGGAAAGAAGGGATATCAACTTATTGGATCAAGACGATATGATGGTACTGGAAACTTCGGTTTCACTTTAATTCGAGAGCATCCGCTTACAAAAGAAGAGCAGGTAACAAAGAAGAATACCTGGTATGAATATTTAGTGGTTGATGGCAAAATCCCTGATTTTGAAATGAGTGGGATTGATCTGAAATTGCATAACCGGCGATTTGAGACCGGTACGATTATTAAGCTTTACTCTTACGATTTACCAACAGGCAGCCGGTCAGTAATTTCAAGGGATTTGAATCAAAGCATAAATGAATTTCTGTTTGAACCTGCGCTGCCAATTCTAACGGTTGACACAAAAGAACGTTATCCGGATGACATTAACCTTGAACGCGATCTTTACGGACTGAAACGCCGCTTAGAACGAGATGATAACAAATATATTGAAGATCATTTTACCGAACGTTTTCGAGATGAGCTATTCGGTGAAGCCAATGTTACCTGCTATGTTTTTAAAAGTAGAATTGATGGTAAAACCGTAAAGGAAACAAGAGACACCATTCAGCGAGAGTTCTTCAAAAACAATATGGCTGTACTATTTTCTATAAATGGACAGGTTCATGGCCATTATACTTCCGAGTTTATTACTCGCTCTCTAAAATTGAATCTGTTGAAGAATCACCTTTTGATTCATGTAGATTGTACGGAAATGGATTATAATTTTAGGAAGGAACTTTTCATGGCTTCACGTGATCGATTAAAAGGTGGTGAGGAGTCGACAGAATTACGCCACTTCTTGGCTCGGAAACTTGGAAGTAAGAAAAGCCGATTGTCAGAAATAGAGAAACGCCGGAAGGCTTCACTTTCTGTGGATAGTGGCGATACCAAACAGCTCTTAAAGGATTTTACCAAGAGTTTGCCGATGAACAGCGAACTGCTGAAGCTTTTGGATCAGACGTTTAAGCTTGATAAGAAAAAGGATAAACCGAAAGAGGATCAAAAACAGAAAAAAGAAAAAAAGATTGAAGAGAAAGAACCTTTCAAACCAGAGCGATTCCCTTCCTTTTTAAAACTAAGAGCAAAAAATGATGGTGAAAAGGAAGTGGCTAAGATTCCATTAGGTGGAGAGAAGAATATTCTGTTTGACACCGATGTGGAGGATCACTATTTACACCGTATTGATGAACCCGGAAAATTGAAAGTTGGATTGCTTGATTATAGAAGTAACGATTCTAAAGGTGGTGATGCGCCGGGGCCGATTGATAAAATTGAAGACCTGTTAAATGTAAATGAAAGCAGCCCCAAGGAAGGCACCATTAAGATCAACTTCAGCCCAACCAAGAATGCAAAAGTAGGTGATGCTATTAAAATGAAGGTGACACTTACCGGTGCCGGCAGGGAATTCGAAGAGATATTCTGGGTGAAGGTCAGTGAGCCAAATTCAAAACAAACCAGTACCCCGAAACCAAAGAAAGTTGATGAAGATCAATTGGGGTTACCGGAGTTTAAGCTGGTGTACAAAGATGAAAAAGATGGTTTTCTCTCATGGGAAAAATTGGCCGAAGCATCGATAGATATGGATTGGCAGAAAGTGATGTATCCAATGGCGAGCGGTGATACTCTTCAAGAAATCTATATCAATATGGACAGCAACGTCCTCCGAAACTTCAAATCGAAGCTTAAAGACCAAGATCAACTGGATGTAGCCGACCGAAAGTATATTGCATCAGTCTATTTTCACACTCTGTTTCTCTACACCATTACAAAAAACCGGCAGTATGAAATTAGCAGAAAGGAAAAAGATGGTCAAACAGAGGTGGTGGATGTGGGTACCTACCTGCAAGATATTTTTGAAAGCTACTATTCAGAGTTTATTCTGAATTTTGGTGGGATGGAGGAGTTGATGGAGAGTATTAGTGAATAATTATTAAATAACATATTCTTTTTTAATTCCTGATAATTCATCTTCTAGATCATCCATAGAAATACGTCGGTCTTTTGAGTGCTGAAGCATTTGAAATATTATTTTAAAGAATGACTCTTTGTTTTTAATATCTGCTATGAAATCATCTTTGGTAATTTGACCTAAAGGCACATTATTCTGTATGATAAACCAAAACAACAAACCCAATTGAAAAACATCAGAGCTCCCATCTATATTACAATCAAAGCCTATTTTTTTCTTCTCAGTTAAAACCTTATTCATCACTTCAGGAGATATAAATCCAAAAGGCCCAATTTTCTCTCCAACTCCATCAAATTCTTTTTCTCTTAATTTGATTAAACCTAAATCACCTATTTTCCAAACAAACTTCGATTCCTCTGATTCTTCCTCATTCTGATAAAAAACAAAAATATTATCCGGTTTAATATCTCTGTGGTATATACCTAGTGAATGCAATTGTTGAATGGCATCAAAAATTTGAACCATAAAAAAAACTCGCTCTTGTTCATCTAATTCATTATTAATCAAGAAGCTACCTAAATCTGTATCAGCTTTCTCCATAACAAAGTAGGGAAAAGTCTTTCCTTGAATCTCAATAATACCGTCAAATATTATTTCAACAACATGATTTAGTCCAATTTCTTTGGCTTTTTTTAAAGCATCAATCTCATTTATAAATCTTCCGTATCGTCTTTTTATCTTTTTATTAGCTGTTCTGTAAGGCTTGTAAACCTTGCTAATTTTTATTGCGCTATTTGGTAAGTTACCGTTCGGATCTACTAACTCATATACGCTTGAATTGCCACCTTTCTGTTGATCAGTTTCAGAATTTAAAAATCTGAGAATATATGTATCACCATCATGTTCAATTATATTTTTTTTGTCATCTAAAGTGCCATTTTTCTTTTTTGAAAGTTGAACGAAGTTTTGAAAATACATAAATAAGTTACCTTAGATAGATTGAACTTCTTTATTCTCTCTTATTTTTTTCTCATCTAGTAAATAAAAGTCATCTATTTTGATAATGGCATCATTCTCCAACTTATAATAGTTTAAAAGGTCAGTAATCACCTCGTTTTTGGGGCTTTTAGTTTCATCTTCTGTTGATGGATCAGGAAATTTGTTCAATAAAAGATTGTTCAAGAAATTCAATCTTTCTTGTCGAGCTCTTTTAGAATTTGATTGACTTACGCAATTAGTAGCATATTCTTGTAAAGAGTAACATTCATCATTTGTAGGTGAAATATCATCTTCTATTACAAGAAGCAGTCTATAGAAATAGTCCAATACACCGTTATCTAAGTGTGTATTATCATCAATAAATCCAAAAAGCGAATAGAAATCGTTTCTTTGTCTATATCTTGTTGTGCTGATTTTTTTATACTTGTCGAATCTTGTAAAATGATTGATAACTACTTTAAATCTTTCCTCTATTTCTCTGGCTTCATCAGTATTGAAATTCTCGTCTTCATATAATTTATCTGGACCCTTCTTTTTTTCTGTAATACCAAATCTAAGAAGGGATAATAGTTCGCCCACAAAATCGAGATCGTTCATTCTATTTAGAGAAGCCGCTGAAAAAAGATTTAATTTTTCAAAGCTGGGTTCAGTAGCCATTCTTTCAACCAAATCTTGAAAAGTAGTATCGAAATATTGTGCCTTAAGAATTTCTGGCCGATTTAACTTTGAACCAAATTTATTGACTCTATAATAAAAGTCTTCTAATACACCTTCTTCTTTAACATTTTCAATTATTGTAACTGAAATTATATAGTTATGAAAAATTTCGCTTTCTGACTCTTCGTCAAATAAATTTTTCTGAGCATCTTTATAAAATCCTCTTATATAGCCCAAAATAGCTCTAGTTCTTTGTTGCCCATCAACCATCTCATAGTTGTTATCATCTTTTTTATAAAGGAAAAAAGCAGGCAGGGGATAACCGTTTTTTATAGAATCTATTAGTCTCTTTTTTGCACTCGGCCCCCAAATATCATTTCGCTGATATGGTGGATTTAAGTCAAGCTTTTCCTCAGAGTAAATTTTTAATAAATCTTTAACTTTCCATTCTTGTACTGAATATTCCATGACTTAAGAATTACTATTTAAATAAAACAAACCGTACACCCTGCATAATCTTCATCTTCTTTATCGAAGTACTCCCCTTTCTCTTCTTCATTAAGAAGATTATTCAACAATGTTTTAGATTTCTTCCCCGATCCGTTTTGTTTTCGTTTTAGGTGTTGCCGTTTAATTTCATCCCGGCGTTCATCCTTGGCTAATTCGGCCAAAGATTCCTCTTCCATCCAGGTAAAGCCTTCCTTTTCATAGACCATCGCTTCTTCAAATTTTTCGCGGTTATTTTCGTACAGCCACACCCACTCAATTTTTT
>JBBDIH010000147.1:0-1025 GCA_040880505.1 Minisyncoccota bacterium | reverse complement strand
TATAAAGATGTAGTTTTACGTAAAAATATACCCGAATACAGATTAAAAAAAGGCGATGTGGCAACCATTGTAGCGCACCATCCATTGAAATCTTCTGAGGATGGATACTCGCTTGAAGTTTTCAATGCAGTTGGCGAAACAATAGCTGTCGTAACCGTTCCGGAATCTGATATTGAAAATTTAAAGGAGAGTGATGTATTGAGTGTCAGATCAATGAGTGGTGTTTAATGTTTAGGGAATTTGTGTTGAATTGATTGGCTCGCGGTGCTTGCGTTGAGCTGGTGAGTGGCTATTTCATTGCGAATAAAGTATATTATTCAGACCTCTTTTTACATAAAAAAATGTGCACTCTTTTATTCTTATTTGGAATATAAAATAAAGACCCGATGGAAACTGCAATCCTGGAGAAAAAGGAAATTTTACAGAAACTTCATCAATTAAAATCTGAATTTAAAAAGTTTGGAGTTATGGAAATTGGATTGTTTGGTTCGTTTGTTCATAATTCTCAAACTCCGGATAGCGATATCGATATTTTAGTTGAATTTGATCAGGATAAAAAAACCTTTGATAATTTTATGCAATTATCATTTGTATTGGATGAAGCTCTTCCTTATCCCGTCGAACTTGTGACGAAAGAATCACTCAGCCCATATTTAGCCCCAAAAATTCTTCAGGAAGTTGAGTATGTCGCAAATACCGACTGAATATTTATCTCATATTTTAGATGAGGCGAACTTTATACTTACCTGGTAATTCTGGAAAGGAATAACTTTTTTGATATTATTTCCCTTATTTAAAGGCTGTGATATTCTTTGATTGAAAATGAAACAAGAACGTTGTCCCATGGAAACACTAAAAATAATAAGAAAAATAGATTCCATATCTTTGCAGATAGACGAGCTGAGGTTTTGGATGGGTAAAGAGGTAGATATCATTATTAGAGAGAAAACCTCAACACTAATCAGCTCCGAAGAACAGCATGTTTATGGCTGGATAAATCGACATATGATGTTTGCCTGTCGGGC
>JBBDIH010000146.1:0-1026 GCA_040880505.1 Minisyncoccota bacterium | reverse complement strand
CTGATCCTGTTGATTTGGAAGTACTTATTGATGAACATGGAGAAGATGTTGTTTGTCACCTAAATAACCTAATCCAGAAAGGCTATGTAAGGCATGAGTATCCTAATAGATATGATTTAAGAAGAACATTTAATGGAAAATATAGAAGACTATCCATGAAGGAACCATGTACAACAGTAGATACAAGATTTGGGAACCCCATTTATTTTTTGCATCCAGAAGAAGATCGTGGTTTTACTGTAAGAGAGGCTGCGAGAATACAAGGCTTTCCAGATGATTTCGTTTTCGATGGTTCTTTAGTGGAAATGTACAAAATGATTGGGAACGCTGTCCCTCCACCATTATCTGAAATAGTTGCTAATATTGTCCGAAATCAATTGTTGCCAAATGAATAGTCAGGTTGAAAAATGGGTTAATAAATGGGCGATCGCTTCTGGTGATCAATCATTCAGGGACATTAATTCTCAGATGAATTTTTTTTCAAGTGAGTTATTTCATGACTATCAACCAACACAGAGTTTAGCGTCTAGTTTTAAGTCAAGATTGGAGAATTGGCTGTCCAATCTTTCAAATGATGAGGATCGAAAAACTTTATTCAAAATTCTTCCGCATATCTTTTACGTTGGTAATAAAGAATTTAATAACCTCTTTCGTGTTGCTTATAATGAGATTATTGGAAAGTGGCTGATAGACATTAATAATATCAGTTTCGATGACATTCGAGATGCTAAAACACAAATTGATGAAAGCTTGAGAGAATGTTGGATTTGTCCCATCACAGATAGTTTTAACGTAAATTCCTTTTTTCATATTAATAATATCCCTAGCACTAAATGGAATGAGTGGAGGCCTCTTTGGTATAGGGCTAACAGTAATGATGATTATTGGCAGGGGTTTCTAAACCATATTAATCGTTACAATATCAAGAATCTAATATTATTAGAAGATTTTGTTGGAAGCGGAAGTCAAGTTTCAGGAGTAGTTGATTTCGTCATGCACCAAAGGCTTGACTTAGATGTGCTTTTA
>JBBDIH010000145.1:0-1031 GCA_040880505.1 Minisyncoccota bacterium | reverse complement strand
TTCTAAAAAATGGGAAACTAAATTATTTGTCATTGAAAAGGAAATTAAAGAATTATTTAGCGTTCAGGACGTGTTCGAGCGAGATGTGTTAAAAGGAAAAGATGGAAATATTCCCCGTATCTATTTTGATCGGCATATTTATCTTCCCTTACTGCTCGAAGACCAAAACAATGTCATACAATCAACTCCTCCCGGACTAAACCCTGGTGAATGGAAATTTCTAAAGGACATGAAGAAGTTTTTTCAAAGTCCTGATGCGAAAAAACAATTTGAGGGTTATGAAGTTTTTGTATTACGAAATCAATCCCGTGGCCACGGCGTAGGATTCCTTTTAGAAGAAGAGCGTTACTTTCCTGACTTTATTGTATGGGTCAAAAATGGTGAAGAACAGCACATCTGTTTTATTGATCCCAAAGGATTGCAACACCAGATTAATGTGAAGGAAAATAATAAAGTGCAGTTCTCAAAAGAGATTAAATCCTACGAGAAGCAGCTCAACGAGAAAAGAGGAAACGACCAGGTACAACTTCATTCTTTTATTATTTCTCAAACTGATTTAGATGAGGTTAAAAAGAATAATGAAGTAAAATCTGTTGCTGTCCTCAATGAAATGAATATCTTTTTTCCGGAACAAGATGGGTATGTGGATGGGGTGTTTAGGAGAGTATTAGGGAATAAAAAACCTATAGAGTACTGATTGAATTCTTTTTATTATTTAGGGACTCATAAAAAATATAGTGATATGGAAGAAGTAACACCCGGACAATGGATCTCACTTGGCACTGATCCACTAACAAGTCGAGATGCTGTTGTCTGTAGAGTTTATGAAGAAGGAAGAATAGAGGTGGTATATCTTGATAGACGTGACCGGGCAATTAACGAAGATGCTATTTGGAACGGAGAGAGATGGGTTTTTGAAAATCCAGGTCCAGGAGGAGGATATGCTGATAATTACAATCGTTTGGGGCAATATGTGAGAAAATTAAGGGCTGGAAGGTATAATTGACCGAAAGATGAATTTATTAGAAAAA
>JBBDIH010000144.1:0-1031 GCA_040880505.1 Minisyncoccota bacterium | reverse complement strand
TTCAAGTTTTTCAATTAGGGTCTCTATTTTGTCGCGATTGTCTAACAGTTGGGGCTTATTCTGGAGGATTTGCTTTGGCTGATGCTGTAATTCTTTATTTGTACTTACAGGTTCCGAGGCTAAATGATAAAAAATCGGAGCATATTCATTAAAATAGGTGTCAGGATCGAAACTATATCCTCGTAACCGATTAATGTTTTTGCACTGAGCATCCAGGTTAATTCCATATCTAGAAAAGGCGTTTTCAAGTGCGAAATAATGTTCTTTATGGCGTTCCGGATAGGCAATTTTAACTAACCCCCAATATCCATTTCCCGAAACACTAAGTCCACAATATGCTATCTCAGGAATATTACTAAGAAGACACTTAAGGTCACCAAAGTTATGCAGATTTTTATGGTCTTCACCATCAATATCAATGGTGATAAAGCCGGAATGTCTAACAAAATGTTCCATCTCTTTGCCTCCTTCGAAAGTTCCACTGGGAATGACTGCTGGAAGGCCAGCTTTAAGCTTGTTACGCTTTTTTTTATCCGTTGATGATCGAATAGCCTGCACTTTATGAGCATATTTTATTGACGTTAGCCACTTAAATAGGTTTACAGGTTTTGGTTCAGTACTATAATAATTTGCATAACCACTGACCTTTATGTCGAATATGCTGCTCATTTCAGGCTGTATTCTCTAAGTTTTCGTTGGCCCCCTGTTTCAGTTTCGGTTTTGTTAACATATCCTGCATCAATTTCCGAGTCCAGTACCATATTAAGAGTTTTTTTATTCCATTTAATGTTTTGTGACAAATTTGTATGATTCATTTTGCCATTGTTACGGGCTAAAAGCTCTCTTAATTGAAGGCGTTTAGCATACAAAGGATCAAAAACGTAGTTATCGGTCAGCATATAAGTAATGTGCTTTAAAAACCACCCACCGAGCATACAAGCAGGAATCATTGACTGTTTAGTGATACTTCTAGAATCAGAATCGGCAGTAAGTTCAAATATCAGAGCAAATTTTAGGATATAAGCTTCTAG
>JBBDIH010000143.1:0-1040 GCA_040880505.1 Minisyncoccota bacterium | reverse complement strand
GGATAGTTTTTCGAGGAAAATATCAATCTTCTTTATACTTTTTTGTTCAGCATATACTGAACAAAAACTTATTTGTTGGTTTATCAGAGAGTTTTTCAACCTCATTTTCACCCGGTCCATTGTTTTTCCGGTATCTATTGTGTCATCCACTATCAAGATATGCTTTGCTTCATGCGGCAGCGATATGTATGTCTTTGTTTTTCGCGTAAAACCATGACGCAATCTCCTATTATAAATGAAACCATCAATGTCAATAATAGGTAGATTTAGTGATAAGGCTATAATATTACCGGCCAGTAAACCGCTTCTTGGAATACCAACTATCAAATCTATGTCCTGGGGTATTTTATAGAGCTTTGATACAACTGTTCTCCCCATGTCTGCGAAAGATATATAATCCATTCTTCCAAATTATTTGAGATTAGTACCAGCCACAGGACTGTGAACTTAATTTTTATGGGCTGGCTAATGATTAAAAACTATTACTGATAAGAACATAGTTAAAATATCTAATAAATACATATTTATTAATATTAATATAAACTAATTATAAATTGCTATGGAATCTCCTACTTTATTATAGCAAAAGCTAATTAATTAAATTTAAGCGTAAACAAATCATGCAAAGAGAGAAGGGTTTTGTAAGTGTAATAATCCCTTGTTACAACCATGGAGCATATATAAGGGATACCTTACAAAGCATATTGAATCAAACGTTTTGTGATTATGAAGTCATTATAGTTGATGATGGTTCTGATGATCAATTTACTGTTGAAGTTTTAGAGGAAATAGATCATCCAAAAGTTACCGTATTGCATAAAGAGAATGGTCATGTTTCATCGGCCAGGAACTATGGTATCAGGCACAGCAGGGGAGAGTTTATTCTAACCCTTGATGCCGATGATCAGTTTATGCCGGAGTTTTTAGAAAAAGCCATACGGGTATTACAGGAAAACAGTGAAATAGGTTCCGTTACTTGCTATGCCTATAAATTTGATCACAAAGGCAATATCCGCAAACATCATAAATATGGTGGTGGA
>JBBDIH010000142.1:0-1041 GCA_040880505.1 Minisyncoccota bacterium | reverse complement strand
CCTTTGCCGCCATAGACCAAGCCAAAGCCAATTACGAACGGTGCCTGAGCTTGTCGAAAGACCTTTTTGAGAGTTATTTGCAAGGGGTGTTTGACCCATCGGCACACTCACGCAATGGAAATACGGAGGGTTGGAAAACATCTCACCTAGATGATTTAGGTACAATCACTTCAAGTAAAAGGATTTTCAAAAAAGAATATGTAAAAGTAGGTGTTCCTTTCTATAGAACAAAAGAAATAAAAGAGCTATCCAATGGAAAGCCTATAAGCTTAGAGTTGTTTATTTCAAATGATAAGTATAAACAAATAAAAGAATCTTTTGGAGTTCCAAAAATTGGAGATATGTTAATGTCTGCTGTTGGAACAATTGGTGAAATATTGGTAATTGAAGAAAATAATGAGTTTTATTTTAAAGATGGAAATATAGTTTGGTTCAAAGATTTTGACATTATAGACACACATTATTTAAAATACGCCTTAACCGCCTTTGTGGAAAAAATAAAGAGTTTGGCACAAGGATCTGCATATAATGCTTTAACTATTGTTAAGTTAAAAAATTATAAAATCTCGTACCCAAATTCAATTGAAGAACAACAAACAATCGTCCGCCAATTAGACACCCTGCGAGCCGAAACCAAAAAACTCGAAACCATTTACCAAAAGAAAATAGCTGCCTTAGATGAATTGAAGAAAAGTATTTTGGAGAAGGCATTTCAGGGAGAGCTAAAAGTGTCTGAATTAGGATTTGATGGATTACAGGAGGATAGGATTAAAATAAATGCGTAATGAAACACGAAGCAATTACCCATAAAATAATTGGATGTGCAATGAAAGTTCATAGCACCTTGGGCAATGGCTTTCAAGAAGTCATTTATCAAAGGGCTTTGGCAATTGAAATGGAGAAACAAGGATTGGGTTTTCAGCGTGAAATGGAAATGACTATTTTCTATGAAGGTATTGATATTGGCACGCGAATGGTAGATTTCTTTGTAGAAGGTAATATAATGGTATAGCTAAAAGCATTATTTAAGCTGGAAGAAGT
>JBBDIH010000141.1:0-1043 GCA_040880505.1 Minisyncoccota bacterium | reverse complement strand
TTCCATCAACAGATTCTGATTTTAAAACTTCAAGATAAAATCTCTCTTTATTGGGATTTTCATCTGAGTTACAGAGTATAACAGCATAATCGTTTCCATAAGCTACATCTTCTATTCCCCTAACAATATTGGAATAAAATTGATTTTTGATATCAGGAATAATGAGCCCCAATAATTTTGAGCGCCCGTTAGCAGTACGTAGACGCTGAGCAACCCGATTTGGTTGGTAATCGAGCATTGTCATTACTTTTTTTACTCTCTCACTCGTTTTAGGGTTTACTTTATCAGACCCATTAATCACTCTTGATACAGTAGTAATTGAGACATTTGCTTTTTTTGCAACCTCTTTAAGATTAGACATAATATTTATTAAGCTGTGCTTTAATTAAAAAATTAGATTAACAAAAGAAAATTAACTAAAAACTAATCTTTACTATCTGATGATCCATTCTAGATATGAATATAGGAAATTTGATAATATTTTTCATTAATGAAAACCTTTTCATTTTCTTGACTTATTTGTATTTTATTAAATACAGTTATTTGAAATTAATCCAAAAAAATATTCATCTATGCCTAAACAAGAGATATTACGCAATTATATCAATGGCAAATGGACTCATTCAGACCAAAAAACATATTTAGATGTAAAGAATCCTGCATTTGATGAGATTATTTCATCGGTTCCTTTAACCTCAAGCAGCGAGGTATCCAATGCAATTGAAGATGCAAATAGAGCTTTTAGTGATTGGAGACGAACCCCTGTTGTTAAAAGGATTCAATACTTATTTAAGTTTAAAGAGTTACTTGAGGAAAATCTGGATGATATCGCAGAAACAATTACTATGGAGTCCGGGAAAACGTTTGCAGAATCACAAGGAGAGTTGAGAAGAGCCATTGAAAATGTAGAAGTAGCCTGCGGTGCTCCTATACTTTCACAAGGTTATAATAGCGAAGATATTGCAAATGGTATCGATGAGATTATGATTCGTCAGCCATTGGGAGTCACAGCAATCATATCCCCTTTTAATTTCCCGGCAATG
>JBBDIH010000140.1:0-1051 GCA_040880505.1 Minisyncoccota bacterium | reverse complement strand
AAGGAGTTATAGACACTCCAATTGGATTAATTTCCGGCTCAACTAAAAGAAGTATTATTAGACCCAACAAGAAGAACTTTAAGTTAAAAATGGTTAAAGATGCTTACACCATTTACAAACCTTTAAAAAATTATAAAAAAGATGGGGAAGATTTTACTTTACTAGAACTTTATCCAAAAACTGGCAGAACTCATCAATTAAGAGTTCATCTCCAAAGTATTCATCATCCAATAGTAGCTGATGGCTTTTATGGGAAAAGAGATAACCCTTTTGGTTTAGAGAGATTTTTCCTTCATGCTAAGTCTTTAGAGTTTTCTGATATGGATGAGACAATGTTAAAATTGGAAGCCCCACTAACAGAAGACCTAGAAAAAGTTATCCCCAATTATTTAGGTCCTCGGGAGGCCTAAATTTCTGTGGATAACTTTTTACTTTCTTCTCTTTTTGCATTAGTATTTTTATCAGTAACTTTAATAAAATAAAATAAATATGAAAGCTTTTACGATAAGAACCGGATGGATAAAGTTCCTACTTAGTTGGGTGATAATCTTGATTATAAGGTTAATTCCTTTTAGACCTCCTAACGTAGAGCCAATTTTGGCAACTTTGATGCCCTTTTCAAAAAGGTATTCAAAGATTTCTATATTCCTTTTTGGATTTGGAAGTATGGTTGCCCTGGACTTCGTTATGTCTAGTGTTGGTATCTGGACGTTAATAACTGGAACAGCTTATGGCTTGTTAGGATTGTGGTCTTGTAGCTATTTTGAGAAAAGAAAAGGAAATATTAAAAACTTTGTAGTTTTTAGTGTTCTTGGAACTCTTGCTTATGATTTTGTAACTGGATTATTGATTGGTCCAATATTTTTTGGCCAACCTTTTTTAGTTGCATTAATAGGGCAGATTCCCTTTACCTTAAATCATTTGGCTGGGAATATTGCTTTTGCAATAGTTTTAAGCCCAATTATCCAGCGATGGGTAGTTCGAAATGAAAAGCTAGAAGTAAGTTTTATAAAACAGAAACTTTTCGGAGTCTCTGTTTAAAAACGATATA
>JBBDIH010000139.1:0-1052 GCA_040880505.1 Minisyncoccota bacterium | reverse complement strand
TGACTGGAATTAGACATGCTTTCGTAAAGCGTATTTTCAACTTCAAAGAAAGTCAATGTTGAAGTAATTCCCTGATGCCTTTTATTTATTAATTTAGAAAAACATAAATCTGCATCTGATGAAAGCTGTGTAACATCTCTTCCTCTCCTATGTGATGTTCGCAAATAACTATCAGCATGACTACGGTCAATTAAATAATCGATAAATACTCCACTATCTAAATAAACTTTCATAGTTCAGGGAGTATATTTTCTTCAAATTCTTGAGGTGTTATCGCATTAACTCCCTCAACTTTGTGTACAGTTGAAAGATCAAGTAAATCTCTGTCAGAGGTTAAGATATAATCACAATCTGCAGCTGAACCTAAAATCAACAAATCATTTGTATGAACTATCTTATTTCGAATTTGTCTTACTCTCGATAATATTTTATCTGAGACTTCTTTATTTAGCTCTTTTATTTCTAAATGATTTTTAAACTCATCCAAATTACGTTTGGGATATTCCGGTTGAGCTAAAAGTATTTCTTGAATTACTATAGGGTTGACACTATACGTAACCTTACTTAATGTTTCAGAAGAAAAGAGAAATTCAACATCGTCTTTCCCCCTGAGATATTTAAGTACAACATTAGAGTCTAAAAAAACTTTTAGTTTAGTGGACATTTTTACTATTTGTGAGGATGAATTTTAGCAACATAACGGTCTGGCAAATAACCGGCACCGGGATTCGGAGCGGTTGTATGTCTTAGTTATCTAAATCTACCGGAGAATTTGAGAAAAGCAAGGCGGTGTCCGCGTTGATTTGCTGGTTAAGGCCGGAGGCGAGTAGGAGGCAACAGCCAGTAGCAAACCCCCATCGTTGAAACGCCCGGAACCATGGATCCAACCCCGAACAGGCGCCGGGAAAACTGAAAACCCCGGTCCATTCCTGAAGTGCCACAAGCCGGCTTCTCATTCCGGTCGTTGTAAGACCACTTGTCCTGAATGGCAGTGGGCGCCTGGAGGGCCTTAACATCTTATTGAGCGGATGGCTTCCATCCGTGTAATACGG
>JBBDIH010000138.1:0-5285 GCA_040880505.1 Minisyncoccota bacterium | reverse complement strand
AGTTATAAGACTTAACTGCCGAATTTGTTGAGTACTTTGAATTTGGTTTAAACCTACAGTCAATTATTATAAACTCTTCAAAATCTGTAAGGATTGATAAGGGTACATTTGCATTCCATCCATACTTATGAGTTTGGAGGTAATAGTTTTTATTATTCTCCAATTTGACTGAAGGCTTTTTTGCCTCCACAAAAAAAACAGGATTTTTAAAATCAGGACTAAGATAAAAAGCATAATCTGCGAACTTCTTAGATAGAGTGTCCTTTTCTTTAACTGTCTTTTCTACCTTTACTTCTTGTTTATAAGGGTTCTTTTGTTCTGTGTGATTAACATCCCATCCTAGATTGATAAAGAAAGGGTCCAAATAATCTTTTCTTACTTCTGCCTCTTGATACTTCGAACTTTTGTAGTAGGATATATTTTTTTCAAAGTCAGCTACAATTTTTTTAACGTTTTGAAAAGATTCTTGAAATTTTTCCATAAGTGAAAATTATCCTTGAGCAACTGTTTATTGTTAAGTTCATAATAATATTCTATTCCTGTAGAACAAAATACACTTAATTTTTTACAGCGAAATATGGGACTATAAACAAGCCCACTCCTTGCTTTCGCAACCTTTATAGCCCTTAATTGGGCTTTTCTTTTTTCTAATACAAAGATCGTAAAACGTCCATTTACAATCGTTTTTAAATGCACAAAAGGGAGTGCAGTTAGCTACACTCCCTTTTAGGATAGACAGTTCTTTATTATGTAATGCAGTTTAATACGTCTTTTTAACCCATTCTATTGCCATTGTAAAGAAACCCCAATGTCCAAAAACTACTAAATTCATAGGCTGAGTAATCATTTTCTGCATTCGTGGCTGACCTTTTAAAAAACGCTTTGTAAGCCTTCTAAATTGGATAAGCTGTCTTCCTGTTAACTTGACTTCTCTTAGTACGGTTTCGCCCCAATTACGGGAGCATCCCCAATATCTGCCATGGTTCTCAGGAGTTTCCCCTTCATCTTTTGCAATATACTTGGAAAGATAAAAACCGGCTTGTTTGAGGCTGTTTATTTTCTCAACGCTCACACCGACATTTTTGTGGTTTTCAAGTTTAGTTTCCCACAAGCGTTGGGCAACTTCATACCAGTTTTTCGAAAACCATTCTCTGAGATATTGAATCTTATACGATTTAGGCATAAAAATAATAATGTGATAATGCGGAGCACCCCTTTTCTGAAATTCCAATTTCCATAGGTATTCGATCTCATTCCCAAATTTTCTTTTGCACCGCTTAATAAAAGCATCTAAATCTGCCTTATGCGTTTTCCCGTCCGTTGGAAATTGTTTCGGGTAGGTAAGGGTAACATGGTAGAACTGAGCCTTACTATCCGGATTTAATTTATTGAGTTTTTTTAGGAGCCGGTAACGAGAGGCACGGGTAAATGCTGTTATGTCGCCTCTTTTCCGTTTGGGTGGTAGGGGCTTTTCCTTTTTCTGAGGATAGGGTAAATCGTATTTGTCAAAATCCTGCCCAAAGGTTAGAATATGGTTTTCAATACGTTCCTCTAAATTATTATGAGCCGTTTCAACTAATTCCCGTATTAATTTTGCGTCCTGATCTCTGGAAGTGGCAAAAAAGGTTTCTTTGACTTCAGCACTGTTACCGAAGACACTTATTAAACCCTCAGAAAGCGTTCTGTAATTCTCATGTTTCATAAGTCCGGTTCTTTCTTAATTCTTTGGACTTATCTGATTGCTTCTCAGGTATTCTTCAATTCCATCGGTAGGATACAGAATGCGTTTTCCCTCTTGGCTGAATGGAATACGTTTTTTGTCTCTTAGATACTGGATTGTTCTTCTTGACCAACCTGTGAGTTCCATAAGTTCATTGGTATTTATCCAAGGCTTACGTTGGGCTTTTCTGAGAAGTGAAGGGAGCTTTTTTTCCATAAGCTCCTCAACGGCTTCTTTAACGACTTTAAATATTTCTTCAGTAGTAGGTATTTGATGTGGCATAATTGCTTCTTTTTGGTTTTTGATTCGAAGCAATGTTATGCATGAAAGTACCCTTTAGTAAGGGTGGGATGTATATACCACCGGTGGAAAGTAATTAATACCCTAATTCATCAAGTGCCTTATTAACTCTCTCTTTTACCGTTTCTTCACTTAGCTCACCTGATAATTTATTTTTAATTAAAGCCTCTCTTAATTGCTTTTTATTAGGCTTTCCTTTGTGTTGACCTTCGAAATGCCAAAAGCGTTTGTATTCGGCATTTTTACCTTTTGCTTTTTTAATAGCTTTTTTAATAAACTTTTTGATTTTGTCTTGGGGTGCGGTCTCATCAAACGGGCGACCTTGTTTCTCCGTGACCTCTTTTTCCAGTTCCTCTTTGGATAGGTTTTTTAATGACTCAGGAAAGCTTTCATTGACACTTTGTTTTAGCATTGAATTTAATGCTTCAATATTTACCGCATACTGATTTACTTCACTCTTGAGGCTTTCAATACTTTTAAAGTATTCATCGGAGATATGCCAATAGGTTCCATTGTATTTATTGTAGTATGATTTAAGGAATTGCCTAAATTCTGCCGTACCCCGCATGTGAGATTTGAATATATCTGGTTCGTGAAAAGTCTTTGCCCTGGCGAGTATCATTTTCGCTAAATCCGGTAAAGCTTTTTCATTCTTAGTCTCTTTCTCCAAAAACTCAATAATTACTGAAAGCTTCTCTTTTATTGAATCCTGATTCGTTGCAATGAGTTTTTCAATCCCTTCTTTGATTTGAAATAGTGTGGCACTTGCGTTAACAGCGCCTTCTTTTTTTGAAAGGCTATTATAGCGTTTCACATAATTCATTCTCGATTCATTAATTTGCAAAAACCAATGATTATTTTGAATAAATGAATTGATGCCGGTTCGTTTCTTCATTTAATAAATTCGTTAGAGTAAGGTTCTACTCATTCATTTCATAAAATCCCAAAAGTAAGTATTCAATAAAATCAAGTTTGTATTGAATAAGCCAATAATACATTAGAACAGTGCCTATAATGAATAAATCTGAATAGGGTTTCAATACATCAACGCTTTCTTACGGTTTACTTTAAGTTCTTTCGCTTTATTCCTAAGCGTTTACACGTTTCAAAATCCCTTTTAACGCTTAAAACTATTACACGTATAAAATGAGGATTTTTACGGTTAGTTACGTATTCCTAAAATTCCGAATAAAAACGGATTCAGCTGTTAATTTTCCGCATTGAGAATGCTACACAAAATTAGGAAGGAAGTGTTAAGAATTAAGATTAATGCGATTATACTTGGAATACAGGAATATAACATCCTATAAAAAACGACTTTTCCAATCTGTTACGGGTTTCCTCTTAATTTTTGCGTTTCTTAGGCTTCAAATAAAGCATCCATTTCGTTATCCAGTAGCTCTTCATCAAAAGATTTTAGGTAGGATTCTGTTGTAGCCAAATCCGAATGGGCTAACGCTTTAGAAATAGCGTATAGATTCATCCCGCTTTTTAACGCATAATTAGCAAAGGAATGCCTTGCAATATGGGTTGAAAGGTTTTGGTCAATCTCTGCCTTTTTAGCAATTTCTTTTAAATCCCTGTTAACCATCGCATTTTTGCTCTGTTTTTCCCGATCAAAAATAATAGGGTCAGATACGTCTTTTTCCTTATCGACAATAGGAAACAGGAACTCATTCTCATCTTTGCTTTCCCAATTATACCTTTTAAGGATTTCAATAGAGTCCGGTTGTAATTTGATGCTTTTCCATTTCGGTTCAGAATTCGATGTGGTTTTACTCATTACATATTTTAAACGTCCATCCTGAATATTTTCCCGTTTCAAAAGGCATAAATCACCAAACCTTATTCCGGCATTATAAAAGGAAAACAGAAAGTAATTTCGGGTGTGCCAAAGGGAAGAGCCTTTTTCCAAATCCAGTTCTTCTATCTTCCGTATTTGTTCTCTAGTTAGGGCATCCTTTTTCGGTTTTTGATAGGCAGGGAGCTTGTATTCATCAAAGGGATTTTGAGAAATAATGCCATCTCTTTTGGCTTGCTTTAGCATGTGAGATAGCCGTTGAAATTTCTTTCGAATAGTATTCGGTTTATTAGGTGGTTTCAGGTTTTTCAGGAAGGTTGAAAAATTATCAATAAAGGTTGCATCGACTTCCTGAATAGGAAATGATTCCTGCTTCTTAAAATCCCTGATTTGATTTAGAATGACTTTCGCATTTTTTGCCCTTCGAACCGAACCCTGAGCCAATAAATCCTTAATGTATTTTCCCATGTAGGAATAGAAATCTTTCCTATCCTGTCCTTTTACCAAGGCAATTACACGCTTGGCATTGAGCCGGTCTTTTTCTTTAAGCTCTATGATAGCATCTTGAGCCTGTGAGCGTATTTTAAAAAGCTGATCATTTAAAACCCTATACCGGTCATGCGATCTTTTTACGTATTGCTTCTCTCGATGCCAGTCATTGGGATGAACCTTAAAACCGGTACTCATCCAAGCCGGTTTCCGATCATAAGTAATTCTCAGATAGAGGGGCGCTTCACCATTGGCATCTGCCTTTTGATCTCGAAGTTCAAAGTTAATTGATGCGTTCATTCTTTTATAAGCTTTTGAGGGTCTGTATCATTATTTAAGCTTTCATCAAAACATTCTGTCACATTAATTACTCGATCTATCTCTTTATCTGTTAAATATTTATTGGGGGTAAAATCACATATATCATATATAGCAATCCTTAGCTCAAAGTATTTAGACTTTGAGTTTTTACTCATTATTGTTGAGGCTGAATTATTTTTCCACTCTTCCAGTCTTTCAAATACTTGTCGCAAATAATATGGGTCTACTTCTTTACCATCTTCATTCCACTTATGGACAATATATAAATCGTCTATATATTTTAAGGCGGGTTTGTAAAGTTCAATCCTTTTCTCAAATAATGATTTTTCAAAGTTATACTTATTAGACCTGTTGATATTTTTGAGTTCACTTTTCGAAGTATAAAGAGCTATGAAATAGGCAAATACACCTGAAATGAGTACTGATGTAATACCTGTTATAAATTGTTCCATTATTATAAATTTTATTTATGGGTATAACATAGGTATAACAAATTGCCGTAATAAGCAACAGTTAAAATGTGCAGGATGAGACAAAAAGCCGTTTAAAATATATTAAAGAAGGTTTTTGCAGATAATAAAAGAACGGTAATGGTATTATCGAATCCTTCCGGGCGTACATATTCATACTAAAGCCAAGCCATAAGATTTTAAC
>JBBDIH010000137.1:0-1056 GCA_040880505.1 Minisyncoccota bacterium | reverse complement strand
CAAAGGATCTTGAATCGGCAATTATTTCTGCTATCCAACAAGTAGAAGAAACCGGGTTGAACCTTTGGGTCAAAAGAGTAGAACCATCCGATTTGGTCACAAGTGCAGAAATAGCACGGCGATTAGGCCGCAGTCGTCAATCTATTCAGCAATTGGTATCGGGATCCAGAGGAGAGGGTGATTTTCCGTTGCCTGTGGCTGGTGTAACTGCAAAAACGATGCTTTGGAGCTGGCAGGAAGTATCAGGCTGGTTTTTAAAAAATGAGAAACTGAAAGACAAAAGAATCTACGAGAATGCTGTAATTCTGAAACAGATTAATGAGTCTTTGGAGAGCCGTAAAAACGAAATGCACTTAAAGAATATTAACCGGATCACAAAGCTTTTGAAGAAGAGAGAAGGAGAATTTACATAACGGTTCGGCAAATAAGCGGCACGGCTAAGTACTTGAATGTAAGTAACTAAACGCAAACGTGTCCGCTTGATTTGTTTTGTTAGGTTTACTATCTGAACTCTGATTTACAAACGGGACATTCTCTTGCCCCACCTCTTACTCTTGTAGTCAAAATTTTTTCGCCTTTTGTATCAAAACAGGCAGTACAATACAAGCCTTCTTCTCCTTCAAACTGATAGCAACCCCATTTTATGCTTTTCTTTAATTTTTTTGAGTCTTCTTTGGTTTCAAGTTTCTGAATTTTTTCTTCAAGTTTAACTTTTTCCTGTTTTAATTTTACTACTTCTATTTTACTATCGGCTAATTCATTCGAGAGGTCTGCCAAAAGGTTGCTAAACTCAGCTACTTCAATATTCTTTGAAATTTCTCGAAGTCTCTTAACAATCTGAATTGAATGACTAATTGAACTTACTATATCCATATTATTGAACTCTTAATGTGATGTATGAAGAAAATATGGATCTACAATCTCCAGCTTCACCTGGTTCTGCCTCTTCAGGTATAGAGTTTCTAAAGTTTTGAAGTAAGTTGATGAGACTTTCATCTACAATCTGAATCTGATTTGACAAACAATAAAATTGGAAAGTTTTTTTTAATCAATTCA
>JBBDIH010000136.1:0-5309 GCA_040880505.1 Minisyncoccota bacterium | reverse complement strand
ACTATCATTCTAATTGGTTAAATATGATGTATCCAAGATTGTATTTAGCTAGAAACTTACTTAAAGATGATGGAGTTATTTTTGTATCTATTGATGACAATGAAGTTCATAATCTAAGGATGATAATGAATGAAATCTTTGGAGAGGAGAATTTTGTAGCAAATATAATTTGGCAAAAAAAGTATACTATTTCAAATGATGCAAAGTATTTTTCAGATAATCATGACCACATTTTAGTATATGGAAAGGTGAAAGATTTTCTAAAATTAAAAGGTATTCCAAGAACTGAAAAACAGAATGAAAGATATCAAAATCCTGATAATGATCCAAGAGGGCTTTGGATGTCGCAACCCCTTCACGCCAAGAGTGGAAATACGAAATCATTCAAATACAAGTTTGAGAATGGTGTCGTTTGGAAACCGCCAAAAGGAACTTATCCAAGATATTCTAAAGAAAGTTTGAAAAAATTTGAGAGAGAAAATCGTATATGGCTTGGAGAAGATGAAAAATCCGTACCGAGATTGAAAAAATACCTTGAAGATATGGGAGATATAACTCCGGCAACCTTATGGTTTTATGATGAGGTTGGAAATAACGATCAAGGAAATAGAGAATTAAAGAGCTTGGATATGGGCGGTTTATTTAGTAATCCCAAACCAACAAAATTAATTAAGCGTATGTTGCAGCTATCTACAGAAAAGGACGATGTAATTCTTGATTTCTTTGCGGGATCAGGAAGCACTGCTCACGCAACTATGGAACAAAATGTAGAAGACAGAGAGAACAGAAAGCATATTATGATTCAATTACCTGAAGAAACAGACAAAGACAGTGAAGCAAAGAAATCTGGGTATGAAAATATCGCCGATATTGCTAAAGAAAGGATTAGACGAGCAGGCAAAAAAATAAAAAAAGGTAAGGGTGGTAAATTAGATTTTGATAAAAATAATTTAGATTTAGGGTTCAAAGTATTTAAACTTTCGGACTCTAACTTTAAACAATGGATTAGAGAAGAGGTAAAAGATAAAGAAAAATTACAGCAAAAATTGGAGGATTCAATAGAAAATTTAGATAAAGATTCTAAAGAAGAAAATATACTTTTTGAACTTATGTTGAAGTTAGGCATAGATCCTAATGCAAGCGTTGAGGATAAGAAAGATTATTTTGTAGTAGACGAAAGAGAATTGATAATTTGTTTAGAAAATAAAATTACTAAAAAGATTATAGACAGGATTATAGAAGAAGAACCTCATGTTTTTGTGTGTTTAGATGGTGCCTTCATCTGTAATGATGAATTAAAAACTAATACATCATTACAGATGAAGTCGAAAGAAATAGAATTTAAAGTTGTTTAGTTATGTATTTATCTAACCTAAAGCTTTGGAACTTTAGAAAATTTGGTAGTAATAATGAATTATTTTTCGATGGTAAATTAAGAGAGCCAGATCTAGAAGTTAATCTTAATAAAGGATTGAATGTTCTTATTGGAGAAAATGATTCTGGAAAATCTGCAATTATTGATGCAATAAAAATTGTTTTAAAAACTCATGGTTGGGAATATATAAGGTTAGAACATGAAGATTTTTATAATATAACCAAAAACTTAAGGATTGAATGTAGGTTTGATGATTTATCTAATAAAGAAGCTGCAAATTTTACGGAATGGATTGCAATTGAAGGAGAAGAAGAAAATGCTAAAGCTTATTTAAAGCTTATTTTAGAAGCTCAAAAAAATGAAGAAAGGATTTTTTCTTTTGAAGTTAAGGCCGGAGCTGATAACGAAGGATATAGACTTTCAGCAGAGGCAAAAGATTATTTAAAGACTGTTTATTTAAGACCTTTAAGAGATGCTGAATCAGAATTTATTCCAAGAAAAAATTCTAGACTTTCTCAAATCTTTTATGGACATGATGTATTTAAGGGTAAAGATAAAGAACATAAATTAGTTACAGAAGTATTTAACGAATTTTCAAATAAGATAAAAAATTACTTTAAACAAGGCCAAGAAGGGGAAATCCTAAAAAATGATTTAGATAAATTCATTGAAGATTTTTTTGGGGATAAGAAAAATGTTGAATTTGGTGTAGCAGAAAAAAGTTTGAGGAATGTTTTAGAAACATTAAAAGTAACAATAGAAGAAGGAAGACTAGGATTAGGTAGTCATAATATATTATATATAGCTTCTGAACTTTTAAATTTAAATAGAAAAGATTGGAATGGCCTTAGACTTGGAATTATTGAAGAATTAGAAGCTCATTTACACCCTCAAGCTCAATTACGTATAGTAAAATCGTTACAAGAAAATAAAGGTGATAGTGATGTGCAATTTATATTAACAACTCATAGTCCTAACCTTGCTTCAAAAATAAACCTTAAAAACCTTATTATTTGTACAGAAGATAAGGATAGAAGCCCTAATATTTTTCCTATGGGTGCTAATTACACTAAATTAGATAAAAAAGATTATAAATTTTTAGAAAAATTTCTTGATGTTACAAAATCAAACTTATTTTTTACGAAAGGGGTAGTATTAGTTGAAGGATGGTCCGAAGAAATTATTTTACCAATATTAGCGGAAAAACTAGGAATAGATATAGTTAAAAAAGGAATTTCTATTATTAATGTTGGAGGCATTGCTTTTTTACATTATTCAAAGATTTTTCAAAGAAAAGAAACCCCTGAAATGAATATTCCCATAGCTGTTATTACTGACCTTGATATTAAGCCAGAGAATGAGGACAATAATTTGCAAAAAATAATAAATGAAAAAGAAGAAGAATACACAGATCAACAAGTGAAAGGTTTTGTCTCACCACATTGGACGCTTGAATATTGCTTGTCTAAATCAGAATCAATTAAAGAAAATTTTAAACAAGCAGTAATAGAAGTTCACCCAAGAATATTTTCATCTAAAGATGATTTTGATAATAAACTAGAAGAACAATTAAAAAAAGGAGGTTTAAATAAGACTGAAGTAGCTTATAGATTAGCTGAGATTATTAAAAGAGACGAAGAAATGGTCATTGATGATAGTGATGAATATATTAAATATCTAATCGAAGCTATAAAATATGTTTGTAAATAAAATAAAAATTACAGATGAGGATATAAAGTATTCAGAAAATATTCTTTTACCAAAGAAAAGTAAGTTTAACAATGAACGGATAGAGTTTATAAAAAATTTAGAAACAATAGATTTACAGGCGGTACCTGGAAGTGGAAAAACAACTTCTCTTTTAGCTAAACTTCTCATTCTTGAAAATTATTTACCTTTTGAAGATGGCTCGGGTGTATTAGTTATTTCTCATACCAATAGAGCTGTAAATGAAATTAAGGATAGAATAGGTCAATACTGTCCTAAGATTTTTTCTTATCCAAATTTTGTGGGCACAATACAAGGTTTTGTAGATCAGTTTTTAGCAATCCCTTTTTATAAAAGCAGGTTTAAGAAATCATTATATAGAGTAAATAGTGATTTATACGATGAAGAAATTAAAGAATTTATTAAAAAACCATTCTTCCCTAAATTTAATCTTGATGATAATAATTTTAAAAAAATACAATATATTGCTAAGGCTAATGAAAAATTTTTCTATGATTTTAGATTTTTTATAAATAGTATTGGAAAAGAAATTTTAATAGAATCAATAGAGAAAGAAGATAAGTTAGAAATTAAAAAGCCAAAAGGGAGAACAAAAAAAGAAAATTATAAAGATTACTCTGACAATGAAAAGAACCTTTTATATAACTGGTTTTTCGATTTTAAAAATAATTTTTTAGAAAAAGGCATATTACATTTTGATGATGCTTATTTTCTTGCTAATCAATACATCAATGAATTTCCTGAGATAGTAAAAATACTTCAAAAAAGATTTAAATTTATATTTGTGGACGAGGTTCAAGATATGGATAAGCATCAATATAATTTATTGGAAAATTTATTTTATGATAATAAAGAAAGTTCATCCATATATCAAAGAATAGGAGATTTAAATCAAGCAATACATAGCAATATATCATTTGATGACTCTTGGAAGCTAAGAGATGTTAAATTAGAAATTACAGGGAGCCATAGATTATCATCTGAGGTTGCAGATGTAGTAAAGTTTTTTGGAGTTAAACCTCAGAAATTAGAAGGATTAAATAAGAGTTATCAACACAAACCTCACATTATAATTTTTAATGATCCAAAGGATGTTTTACCAAAATTTACTGAAATAATAAAAAATAAGGGTTTAAGAGATATTGATAACCTTTTTTATGCAATAGGATGGAGAGAAAAACATGAGAAGGATGATAGATTAGGAATTAGAGATTATCACCCAACTTTTAATAATAAAGAATGGAAAAATGATGTGTCATTTGATAATTTGGATGATTATATAAAATTTAATAATAAAGAAAATGGTCTTTTGAGGCATATTAACAAAAATATTTTAGATATTTTTGTTAGAATCCTAAGATTAGAGGGTGTTAAAAATGAAGAAAATAGAAATTATAAAAAAGGAAGCTTTTTAAATAAAATTAAAGATTCTAATAGAAAAGAATATGAAAGATTTAAAGTAAAAATATTTAATTGGTCTTTTCAAATATTCAAAGGAGAAAATATAAAAGAAGATATTAAAAAATACATACCTATATTTTTAGATAGTACAAAAGATATTTTTCAAATAGATAGTTTATCAGAGTCATCTAAAAAGTTTATTGATTCAACTGAAGTATCAAAAGAAATAAAAAGAACAACTATTCTTAGTGATGATTGTAATACACATAAGAGTAATGGAGTAGAAATAAAGGTTGGTACAATACATTCTGTTAAAGGTATGACTCATTCAGCTACTTTATATATGGAGAATTTTTATTTTAAATATGAATTAGATCATCTGACTCAACAATTTATAAAAGAAAAAATAAATTCAGACATAAAGAAAAGAGCAGCAAAGGCAGCAAAAATGGTATACGTAGGATTTTCTAGGCCAAAAGATTTACTTTGTTTTGCAGTTCATAAAGATAGATTTAATGATAAAATAAAAGAAGGTATGAAAGATTGGGAGGTTATAAATATAACAAAAGATGAAGCTTAAATTTGATTCAAATTTAGAATATCAACAAGACGCAATTAAATCGGTTGTAGATCTTTTTGATGGACAATTTATTAATAGTAGTGATATTGGATTTGAGATTAATAATGAAAAAAGTAAGGATTTTGGGTTTTCAGATTTAGGAGTAGGAAATAGTTTAGAAATTTCAGATGAAAAATTACTAGAAAACCTTCAAGAAATTCAAAAGAATAATAAAATAAAGCCAGA
>JBBDIH010000135.1:0-5319 GCA_040880505.1 Minisyncoccota bacterium | reverse complement strand
AGTTAAGTCTTATAACTTTCGAGATTTTGTTGAGGAGGAAAAATACAAAGAGATATACTACCTCTTTTCTAGGGAATCAATTCTTGATGGTAGTGTCGAAAATTATGTTGAAAATTACTTGAAGAAGCATGATTCCTATTCAAGGCAGGCTAAATTATTTCCCGGTGGGTATAAGGATGTAGATGAAGACTTTTTAGAGTACATCGATGACCTAAGGCTAACTTTAGCACAAGAGTTCTATAAAACAGATCATACTCTAAGTCCAAACCAGCTCGTTGAGGCCACTCAAAAAACTATTGATAGGCTAGTTTTCACACGATTTTTAGAGGATAAGCAAATTGAAGTTGATGATCATATATATCACCTAGAGAATTGGCAGAATTTTATAGAGCTTTCTAGAAATTTAAACGGTAAATACAATGGTGTTGTATATAAGGAGTCTTTTATAGATCGGAATGACTTCAAGGGACTTGATAATCTCGTATTCAGAGAAATTTGTATTGACATCTCTTCAAAAGAGTCACCCTATAATTTTAATGCAATACCGGTTCACATACTGGGAAGTATTTATGAAAGGTTTTTAGGTAAAACAATATTAATAGAAGATGGCAATGTATCTATAGACTTAAAGGATAGGGTAAGAAAATCTGGTGGTGTTTATTACACGCCCAAATATGTCGTAGAATATATTGTAAAAAATACAATTGGAAAATTAATTGAGGATAAGACTCCTAAAGAAATTGATAAATTAAGTTTTGGTGACATTTCATGTGGTAGTGGAAGTTTCCTTATTGGAGTTTACGAATACCTAATAGATTACCATAAAGAGTATTATCAAACAAAGTTATCTGATAAAACCAAGATTGACGCTAGAAGTGAAGACTTTGGAAATGTTGAATATGTTGAGGGAATTTGGAGGCTAACATTAAAAAGGAAACAGGATATACTTTTAAACTGTATCTATGGTGTGGACATAGATGCACAAGCAGTAGAGGTAACACAACTTTCCTTATTTTTAAAACTATTGGAAAATGAATCTCTCGCCAGCACGGAAAGACAGTTAACAGTTTTTAGTAAAGTACTTCCTGATTTAACTGGAAATATATTATGTGGTAATTCACTCGTTGGTTGGGATGTGCTCGCTCAAAAAGACTTATTACCAAAGAAAGAGGTTGAAGTAAATCCATTTGATTTTCGGTCTTCATTTAATTCAGTTTTTAAAAATAATGGCTTTGATGCTCTAGTAGGAAACCCTCCTTATGTAAAGGAGTATACAGATAAAGAGAGTTTTGAGGTTGTACAAAAGTCATATTTAAAAAAATACTATCAAGGCAAGATGGACTTATGGTATTTCTTTGTTTGTAATGGAATAGATTTACTTAAAGAAGGTGGATTACTAGGATATATTGTGCCTAATAATTGGCCTACAAATGAAGGTGCTTCTATTATGCGAAACAAAATTGTGGAAGATTCCAGAATTTTATCTGTAGATGATTTTGGTAGTTATCAAGTTTTCGATGATGCTTCAATACAAACTATGATTCTAATACTTGCTAAATCTGCAAAAGGCAGTAGTTATAAATTATATCACAATAAAATAGTTGAATTGCAGGAAGGCATTAAAGATGCAGAATCTCTTTTACTCGGCATCGAAAAAGAAAATATTCGGCGTCAAAACCCTTCTATTAATAGAAAAGATGCAAAAAATAAATATATCGTTTTTGAAGGGGAGCAGGTTGTTAATGAATTGTTAGAAAAAATACTTAAACAAAAGAATTTTTCTTTGAACAAAAGAGAAGAAGTGGCTCAGGGTATAGTACCTAATCCAGATGAAGTAAGTAAAAGAAATATAGATAAACTAGAAAAAAAAGAGGAAATTGAAGTGGGTGAAGGGGTTTTTGTAATTGACAAAGATAAATTTAGTGATCAGCTTACAAAAGAAGAGCAATCTTTTTTAAAACCCACTTATGAGCCAAATGAAACTGAGAGATTTATACTGAAAACTAATACTAGGGATCTAATTTATTCAACAGTAGATAACAGTATTGAGCAAAAAGATCATACAACTTTATATAACCACCTTCATAGATATAAAGGAATCATGGAGGAAAGAAGAGAGAACGAAATGGGTTCAAGGGAGTTTTATCATTTACATTGGCCAAGAGATGAAAAGTTTTTTAAAAAGGGACCTAAGATACTTGCTGTTCGTAAGTGTTCTGGAAGCCCTACTTTTATATATACAGAGGAGGAAGCTTATGTAATGCTGTCTTTTAATGTGATAAAATCAGACAGAATTGATTTAAAATATTTGACGGGTATATATAATTCAAATTTGGTAGAGTTTTGGCTATCAAAAAAAGGTAAAATGCAGGGAAATAATTATCAAGTTGATAAAACACCACTTTTAGAAATCCCAATAAAAACATCCAGCTCAGGCGAAAGTGTAGAATTGATAAATGCTGTTAACCAGATAATTTTGACTAAACAAAATATTTCTAATTCTACAACATCATCTGATAATGATTATTACGAGCGAAAGCTGAGTGCATTGATGAATGATATGAATAAGGTAGTCTACGATATATATGAATTAGGGCCTCAAGAAATTGCGATTGTGGAATCAAATATTTAATAATGTTATACCTATATTATACCCATAAAACAACAAAACCCTGTAAATCAATGACTTACAGGGTTTAAGTTGAGTTCATTAAAATTTTAAACAGTCATTAAATCTGCTTCTGATTCTTTTTGCTTAAAATTATCTCTAACTATTTTACTTTTATTAGAAACTAACTTATCCATTTTTGAAACTTGATGATTCATATTCATTTTCTGAATATTGCTAAATCTCTTTTCAGCTAATAAAGAATTTAGTTCATCTAAAAAAGATCTCGAGGCAAACTCAATGTCTTTAAAATCAATGACGACATTTGGATAAAGAGTCTTTTTAATCTCTTTCTTATATAAAGTACGTGCTGTAGCTCTATTACTCAAAACGCTTACATTAAGCTTCTTACTAAGATCGATATGTTTAGCGAATATATTCATAGATATCCAATTTTTGTGCAGGTTTTGTAAAACCCATATTTACTATAGTACCATTCCAGTCAAGATTTTGCAAATTCAGGAAGGTTCTTCGGCCTTGGCTATCTACATAATAGCCTGCTGTACCACTTATAACGCAAAAATAACCGTTTAGTTCATTATTTGATAAAAGATTTATTGCGTTTCTAATCCCAGTACCTCTTTTTGTTGAACCAAATTCATCTTTTGCAGATAAACAATCTTCAATTACTTTTTTCATAGCATCTACATCAGACTTAACATTTCTTCCTGCACTAAGTAATGACTCATACATTCCTATACCATTATCAGCTAAACAAATCTCGCAAGAATCATTTGCCGGCCAATACTGTGAAAATATAATACTAGTTGATGCTTCTGAGTGTTCAAATATATTATCAATCATTTCTGTAATTAATAAAGCTGATACATCTTTCCCTATTCTTTGAAGAAATTGTTTATCTGTAATGATATTTCTTTCTAAAAGGGAAATATAAATATCAGATAGTGACCTTAATTTCTGTTCTTTACCCTCATACCCCAAATTTGTTAAATCAGCTCTTGTAAGAGGTAAATAGGTTCCGTTATTATCAGTATAATTTTCCACCTCTTGCCCGCTAGGAAACCCGATAGTACCTAGATATCCAGGAATGTCAGAAAAAGATAAATTCTTTGAAAGACCTACTATTGATAAAGGAACAATTGAAATTGGCCGAGCAAAACCGCAAGAATTAAAAGTAACTTCAGCCCCATCTGGTAATACTGATAACGCCCGCATATTATTTATGGATTCTCTTATCCTTTCAAAAGAATCCCAACTACTACCAATATCAATCATCAATTTTTTTTGACAAAGGTAGTAATTAATTAATGATTTACTCTACTATAATCCTTGCAAAAATTATGAAGTATGGCAAGATTCTGAACAGGTAGCACAACCATTAGATTGATCATAATGCTTCTTTGCTTCCCTAACAGCACTATGGCAATCTGAGTGCCATCCTAAGTTTGTATAGCTTTTAATTTTCGGATAATAAACACAAGATGTCGTGTGTACTTCGTGGTCTCCATTACTTTGAGCATTGTCATTAACTACATAATTTGGCATAATATCCCCGAATTAATTAGTGGTTAATAGTAAGAGCAATCTCAGAGCAATTCCTTACAAAAGTTATACCTATATTATACCCATAAAACAACAAAACCCTGTAAATCAATGACTTACAGGGTTTAAAAGTACGCCCGGAAGGATTCGAACCCTCAGCCTTCTGATCCGAAGTCAGACGCTCTATCCAGTTGAGCTACGGGCGCAGGTGTTTTGAATATCGAATATTGAACAAGGAACATTGAATACAGAACTTGTTGAATGTTCGAATTTCAAAAGGGCATCAAATATAAGAAGAGTTGGGTTCAGAAACATCTAAAATCAACGCGGGATTTTCTATAGAATCAACATGGCATCGCCGAAGGAGTAGAACCGGTATTCTTCGTCTTTAGCGTGTTCGTATAATCGCTTCATTTCTTCAAATCCCATGAAAGCGGATACAAGCATGAGCAGGGTGCTTTTGGGGAGATGAAAGTTGGTGATCAGGGAGTCTGTGGACTTAAACTCATATCCTGGTGTGATGAAGATATCAGTGTCCTTGCTTTCCGGGTGAAAGTTTCGCCCTTCTTTTGCGGCTGATTCTAAAACCCGGACACTGGTTGTTCCAACAGCTGTAATGTGTGTGGCCTCGTTCAATTCCTGACACGTATTTTGTGTGAGTTGATACCACTCGCTGTGCATAGAATGCTCAGAAATATCCTCTGTTTTAACCGGTGCAAAAGTTCCAAGACCGACGTGCAGGGTTACTTCCGTTTTCTTAATACCGGATTGCTGTAGTTTTTCAAGAAGCTCATCGGTAAAGTGAAGACCGGCAGTAGGAGCAGCTTTACTGCCTAAATCTTTGGCATAAACAGTTTGGTATTCATCCGATAGAGTTTCGTCCTGCTTAATATAGGGAGGAAAGGGTGTGTATTTATACGGATCAAGCTTTGGGTCATCAAGATCACAATTCAGAATTAAAGTGCGCAGCCCGTCATCTGCTATATGTGTTACCTCTGCCATTATTCCTTCCGCCAATTGTACCTTTATCCCGGATTTAAATTTTTTACCCGGCCTGACTAAAGCCTCAATCGTATTATTATTTCGTACAGTAGTTACAAATAATTCTTTTTTACCTTCATCAAAAAGCAACCGGCACTTTTCAACTT
>JBBDIH010000134.1:0-1068 GCA_040880505.1 Minisyncoccota bacterium | reverse complement strand
GAGCAAGGCCCATAACTCCGTTAAAGTACTTATCTTCTTCCTTTGAAGAAAACCAGGGAAAAATAAAAATAAACAACTTAGTAGGCAAAGGAAGCTTCTCATTACATTTCTTTACTGAGCTATGTATTATTTCTTCTATTTCTTCCTTCTGAGAATCTGATAATCCATGGTAGCTACCCACTTCTTCATTGCCTAAGTGCTTTGAAACACTATCTATTAATTCTTTATCCTCGCTAAAACCACAATAATCAATACTCCCATCTTTTTTCATTGATGAGACTATCTTCTGAACGATATCGTCTTTATTCTTTATATTTTCTAGGTTTTCTGGAAAATAAAAATTAGTTTTCAGTAAATTTGAATCCATATTTACCGTATCTTTTCAGTGAATTCTTTTGGGTATTTAACTTCTAACAACTTACTGGCTTCTTTGGGGTTAGCCCATTTATACTCTGAATGTTCATTACTTAAAGTAATTTTATCAATATCATCCACCTCACATGAATAAATAGACAAAATTAAACCTGTATCACTATCCAGATAAGGAATTCTTATATTTGAAAGTGTCATAGTAAATGGTTCTATTGATTGAATATCTACAATTCCAGTTTCTTCTTCTACTTCCCTTCTTAGTGTTTCTCCAATGGTTGATCCTTTATGAATTCTTCCACCTGGAATATCCCAGTAGGCTTCACCTTCAAATTCCTTTATTTTTTCTTTATTTACCTTCAATAACAGGATTTCTCCTTTAGAGTTCTTTATGATGACTTTAATACCCAATTGAAATAAATCTTCTTTAGATTTCATTGTTTTTATTTTATCACGAAAACACTGATGAATCTTTGAAAACGTCACCAAAGCAAGTTATCCCCAATTTCTTAGGCCCTCGGGAGGCCTAAATTTCTGTGGATAAGTCCAGTACTTCAAACACGCCAGGTCATGGCGTGTTTAGGTTAGTAGTTATTTAATAAGACAAAAGGTCTTTTAAATAATTAACAACATCAATGTCATAGGTTTCTGGGTTTTTATTAACCCATTCACTCATTAGAGTTTGTATTTCTTTTCTTT
>JBBDIH010000133.1:0-1070 GCA_040880505.1 Minisyncoccota bacterium | reverse complement strand
ATGCGAAAAATTGAGCCTCATAACATTGAGACCCTCTTCAACCATCTTCTTTAGTGTTTCTTTATTTTCAGAAGCCGGTCCTATAGTTGCTACTATTTTTGTTTTCTTTTTATTCATATTTCTCATGCAGTTTATTAAAGGAAATCAGATTTGTAAAGTTTTTAGGATGGCAATTATTTATATACAGACTTTCTATGTTTTATTTTTATAATTTGCAATATTTTTATACTTTCATCTATAACGTATAAAATGCGGTAATTACCAGAACGAGCTCGATATTCTTCTCTTCCAGATAACTTCTTTGACCAATTAGGTCTAGGATTCTTTTCAAGTGTTTTAATCTTGCTCATAATTTTCCGAATATCATTTTTAGGGATTTTCTTCAGATCTTTGTCTATAACAACCGGCAAGATGAGAACTTTATATAAAACCATCTTTTTTAAGCCTTTTAAGAGACTGTTCGTAAGTTAGAGGTTTTTGTTTCTTGTTTAATCTTTTACGAATGCTTGTAATGTCCTCTAAATCTTCGCTTAATTGTTCTCGCAAAGCTTCATTCATAAGCGCAGAAACAGACTGACCTGTTTCAACAGCTCGAAGTTTAACACTCTTGTATAAATCTTTATCTAAATAAAGAGTTGTTTTTTTATTCATAACACCATTTTACCGTCATAATGGCATGATGTCAATAATTATTAAGAACTAATTTTGAAATAACAACTTAGCTTTAAAGTTTTGTGCGGGATAGGAGACGCTTCGTCCTTTGGACTTCGCTATCGAACTCGTCGCTTCGCTCCTCTCCATAGGGCTTCCGCCCTCTGGCGTCACTCACTTCATTCGTTCCTGTCACCCCAACGGGGAAAATACTTTTCCCCGACCCCCTTTTGGTTCGATTCTCTTTCTATATCACAAACAAAAGAAATAAGACCCCTATAGGGGTCTTATTTCTTTTGTGCGGGATAGGAGAATCGAACTCCTGTCTCCTCGTTGGCAACGAGGTGTCATACCACTAAACTAATCCCGCAAATGAGAAATAAATTGAAAACTTGTTTTCTATTTATTTCGAGTGCCGA
>JBBDIH010000132.1:0-34048 GCA_040880505.1 Minisyncoccota bacterium | reverse complement strand
TGTGAGCTTTATAGAATTACCAGGAAGTTTCCGAGTGAGGAAAAGTATGGGTTGACAAGTCAGATACGAAGAGCGGCTGTATCGATAGCTTCAAATATTGCAGAAGGCAGTTCGAGGAAAAGTAAAAAAGATCAAAAGCGGTTTTATGTTATAGCTTACAGTTCATCTATTGAAGTGGTTAGTCAATTAATCATAGCAAAGCGATTGAAATATTTACAAGATGACGAATATGTTATTCTTCGTGAAAAAATGGAAGAAATTACGGGCTTAATTGGCGGTCTACACAATTCCCTAAACCCTAAACCCTAAACTCTAAACCCGAATGAGCAAAGCTCAAGACCCCAAACCTGAAATCCAATACGTTCCTGTACAGTATCTCGATTCTCCAAATAATGAAGATGAAATCGACTTATTAGACCTGATCGAAACAATCTGGAACGGACGTAAAACGATTGCGATATTTACACTGGTGTTCTTTTTGCTGGGATTGTTTCATTATTTGACGGGGCCGGAGGAGTATGAGTCGGAAGCGATATTGTTGCAAGAAGCGCAACAGCAGACATCACAGAACATGAGGCTGCTTCAGCAGTTTGGAGGAGGAGCTGGTGTGAATGATCCGGGAACCTTGTCTGCAAATCTGTATCCCCGGATTATTGAAAGTGTGGAATTTCAGCACAATCTGTTGTTGAATGAAGTGGAGTTTGAGTCGTTAGGCCAGAGGGTGATGCTTTATGAATATTTTATAGAGATATATGAAGAACCTTTTAGAGATAGATTTTATAGAGGGATAGTGAATTATACGATCAAGCTTCCGATTACATTGTACAGAGGATTTCGAAACGTATTCAGTGATCAGGTTGAAACCATTCCGGACTTTAATATTGATGCAGAAGGGGAAATACTGATGTTAAACCCATATATCCGAAGATCAATCTCCGAAATGCAGAGCAGAGTCTCTGTAGTATTTGATGAAAGTTTTATCAACGTGACATCACGAATGCCGGATCCGAAAGCTGCGGCTGAGTTAAATGTACTGTTGATTGAACAGATACAAGATTATGTGATCAATTATCGGAGTGAAAAGGCACGGCGAAATTTGGAGTATGTTGAGCAACAATACCGGGAAATTGAAGAACGCTACGAAGAAGCACAACGAGCTCTTGCCCGGTTTCAGGATGAAAACCGCGGACAGATGACTGCTCTTGCACGAATAGAAGAAGAACGACTCCAAAACGAACGAATCCTAACTTATAATTTGTATAATAATCTCGCTCAAAGGCTTGAAGATTCCCGACTACGCCTTCAGGAAGAGACCCCTGTATTCAGTAAACTGCAAAAACCCAACTTACCACATTCACCTGTAGGGAGTTCAAACTTAATCGTAATTGCTTCCATAATTCTGGGAGGTCTCATGGGAATTTTCTGGATCTTTGCAAAAAATGTATTCGGTGCTATTAAGGAAAAGTGAACCTGCTACTTTTGAGTGGACACTGAGTTAAGGTATATTGCGGTGTTTAATCAACAATTATATTATGGGGAAAAGAAAAACACGAAGAATAGAAAAGAGTTTAAGCTGGAAGTGATCCAGAATCTGCCTGAGACAATGAAAGAACTTGAGCCAAAAGAGAGGCTGGAGATCTTTGTAATGCTCATGCCTTATGCTCTGCCTAAGAGTGATAAAATAAGTGCTGCATTTGGAGAGCCTTCATATTGGGAATTGTGATAAAATTGTTTTTTTATACCTAATAGATAATTGTTTATTGAAAATAGCTCAATATATATGAAAGGAAATATGAAATCTTTGATACCAGTTTGGCGAAACTGGATAATTGAGTTAATAGCTTTTCCTATTTGTCACAGAATTTTAAAAGAGTACCCTAATAATGAGCATAAAATTGAGAGTATCATTGGTTTAATAGCTCAGAATATGCATACTAAAGAATATGCATACTAAATGGCTCAAAGATTTGAGGATCAGTTACGAATGGTGGTGAGTAGAGAAATAAATTCTTATTCTCCAGTATGGAGTAAGAACTGGCATCATTGATTGATTCATTGCCATCTGATAATTCAAGAGAATATTTTGATAAACCCATGAATGATGTCATTAAATTAGTTGAACAAAATTTAAAAGTTTTATGAAAATTGAATTTAATTTTCCACATTTTATTATTGTAGGCGCTATGAAATCCGGCACTTCCTCCCTAGGTTATTATATGGGACAACATCCACAAATCTGTATTCCCAGAAAGGAGGTTCATTTTTTTAACAATCCCGTTAATTTTAAGAAGGGCCGGGAATGGTATTATCAAGTATTAACCCAGAATTGTTCTCAGAAGGATGCTTTGCTTGGAGAAAAACACCCACATACTCTTATCTTCCTGAAATTCCTGAATTAATTTACAATTTTAATCCACAGGTTAAACTAATATGGATTTTTCGTGAGCCGGTATCAAGGACTTTTTCTAATTATATGCATGCTTATAAAAAAGGTGTTGAAAAAAGAACATTTTCTCAAGCTGTTCAAGATGAGTTAGATGGAAAAGAAAAGAACATTTGGAAAAAATATATTAAAAGAAGTATTTATATTGAACAGGTCAATAATTACCTTATGTATTTTAAGCTAGAGCAAATGTATTTTTGCTTATTTGAGGATTTAATAGAAGATGAAGTTGTTGAATTGAAAAAGATAGCTAACTTTTTGAATATTGACCCTGAAATGTTTATAAATATAGATAAAGCATCTAAAAACACCACTAAAGTTCCAGTGTCACCATATTTGAGAAAAGTAACAAGAGAATATTTATCCAATGGAAATATCTTAGCAAGAATTGTCAATAAAATTAATCTTACTTTGGGCTCATATCAAAAACATAAAATTGATAATATCTCTAAGGAATATTTAATGCAGTATTTTACTTCTTACAATAATGAATTGGAGCAAACAATTGGGATTAATCTAAAGAAGATTTGGAAGTAATTATTAGAAGAATATTTTGAGAAGTGTTAATCTCTGACAAGTTATTGTTCAAAGAATACTCGGTACTGGAAATTTGGCTTTCATTCCAGCCCCCTAATTAACTGGACACAAGTTAAACCTGGAAAGTTTATAATTTGTGCATATGTCAACACATAGAAAGTGTGGAATTTCAGCACAATCTGTTGTTGAATGAAGTGGAGTTTGAGTCGTTGGGTCGAAGGGTGATGCTCTATGAATATTATATAGATATTTATGAAGAACCTTTTAGAGATAGGTTTTACAGAGGGGTGAGAAACTATACCCTTCGGCTTCCTGTCACAAGTTATAGAGGATTTCGAAACTTGTTCAGGGAAGATGCTGAAACTATACCAGATTTTAATATTGATGCAGAAGGGGAAATATTGATTTTAAACTCAAATGTTCGCAGAGCGATCTCTGCAATGCGAACAAGAGTGACTGTTGAATTTGACCAGAGCTTTATCAATGTATCGGCACGAATGCCGGATCCAAAAGCTGCTGCTGAGTTAAATGCACTGCTGATTGAACAGATACAGGATTATGTGATCAACTACCGGAGTGAAAAAGCGCGACAAAACCTGGAGTATGTTGAACATCAGTACCGGGATATTGAAGAGCGCTATGAAGAAGCTCAGCGTGCATTAGCCCGGTTTCAGGATGAAAACCGTGGACAGATGACAGCCCTTGCCCGAATCGAAGAAGAAAGACTCCAAAACGAACGAAGTCTGACCTACAATCTATACAACAATCTTGCACAAAGGCTTGAAGATTCCCGATTACGCCTGCAAGAAGAGACGCCCGTTTTCAGTAAACTTCAAAAACCCAACTTGCCACATTCCCCCGTTGGAAGTTCAAACTTAATCGTAGTTGCTTCCATTATTCTGGGAGGTTTTATGGGAATTTTCTGGTTTTTTGCAAGAATTGCATATACAGCAATTAAAAAAAGGATTATAAACTCCTAAACCTCTAAACTCCTAAACCTTTTGACCATCCTCCGCACCTTTATCGCAAAAACCTTCACCAACTTCGCCTATTTCTATAAGCACTTGAGCTACCGTTTGTTCGTGATATTGGCCCTTAGCCTGATGGTGGGGATCATGGACGGCTTTGGCTTAGCGATGTTTCTACCGCTATTAGAATTTGTGGCAGCTGATGGGAGTGCTGCATCGGAACAGATGGGGAATTTGGCATTTCTTGTTGAAGGTCTGGAAGCACTCAATTTCAATCTTAATCTAACCCTCGTCCTCCTGACCATGCTCTTTTTTTTCACTGCAAAAGGGTTAATGAAATTTTTAGAGCAGTACAAGAGTGTGATCTATCGTCAGTATTTCATCCGAAATCTGAGAGAAGAAAATATTAATTTACTTTCGACATATGATTATGAGGCATTTGTAAATGCAGATGCCGGCCGTATTCAGAATACTATGTCGGGGGAGATTGCAAGAGTTTCTGCTGCTCTAAACTACTATATAGGGCTGATGCAGTACAGTGTGTTGGTATTGGTATATACTGTACTTGCTTTTATGGCAAATGCACAGTTTGCACTTCTTGTGATTGTGGGTGGTGCCTTAACGAATCTTCTCTTTAACAGGCTTTATACAGCCACAAAACAGTACTCCAAGAAACTCACGCAGGATAATCATCGTTTCCAGGGATTATTAATACAGAAGGTTGCTTTTTTTAAATATTTAAAGGCAACCGGAAACCTGAACAAGTATGCAAAAAAACTAATATCAATGGTTTATGGTATTGAGACTTCACAGCGAAAGATTGGAGTGTTAGGTGCTATCATGACCGGTATCCGTGAGCCAATGATGATCGGCGTAGTAGTAGCTGTTATTTTGATTCAGGTGAATTTTCTGGGCGGCAGCTTAGGTCTCATTTTATTGAGCATCCTATTTTTTTATCGTGCTTTGGGATCAGTAATGTCTCTACAACGATCTTGGAATCAATTTCTGGGAATGTCCGGTTCTCTCGAGAATCTGGAAGAATTTACGTACGAGTTAAAAAAAGATCGAGAACGTACAGGTGAAAGACCATTTACCTCATTAGATCAGATCATCGAACTAAAAGATATCTCTTTCAGCTATGGAAATATCCCTGTTCTACATGATATTAGATTAACAATACACAAGAATGAGACGGTCGCTCTGGTTGGGGAAAGTGGTTCCGGAAAAACTACCTTAATGAACATTTTGAGTGGATTACTAACTCCCAGCATCGGAATGATGAAAATTGATGGTTTGGATTCAACACTGATTCGGATGCCCACATTTCAACAAAGAATCGGATACATTACACAAGAACCGGTTATTTTCAGTGATACGATCTACAATAATGTTACCTTTTGGGATGATGATTCAGAAGGAAGCCGTGAAAGATTTGTTAAAGCTTTGAAGCGTGCAAGAATTTACGACTTTGTTCAGGGATTGCCTGAGAAAGAGAAGACACTGTTAGGAAGTAATGGGATTAATCTAAGTGGTGGTCAAAAACAGCGAATATCCATTGCCCGTGAATTATTCAAGGAGGTCGACTTTCTGTTTCTTGATGAAGCTACTTCTGCATTAGATTCTGAAACGGAAAAAGAGATTCAGGATAATCTAGATCAATTAAAGGGACAGTACACAATTGTTATAATTGCACATAGACTATCTACCATCAAACATGCAGACCGTGTTGTGGTGATAGATAAAGGAAGAATTGAACGTGTTGGAACGTACCAGGAACTGATTGGTGTATCAGGTATATTTCGTAAAATGGTAGATCTACAGAAAATATAAAGTTCAAGGCATTTCAAAGATGTTCTTTGTCCATTTTGCAATACTTAGAAATAATTTTTTGAATAGAGAATTTAAGATTTTGCTTCTTTCTTTCAGAATTGAGATTCTTATAGAGAACTACAGCCTGTAAAAACTTTCAGGTCAATAAGCTATTTATAGTAAAAAATAAACCAACTTAGAGTATAGATGAAAAATCCAAAAGTAGTAGCCGAGATCGGTTGTAATCACAAAGGTGACATGGAGATTGCCCATGAGATGATCAAAATGGCTGCAAAATTTTGCAAAGTAGATGCCGTTAAATTTCAGAAACGTAATAATCGTGAGTATCTAACCGAAGAACAGTATAATACACCTCATCCTAATCCCGTATTTTCCTATGGAAAAACTTATGGTGAGCACAGGGAATTTTTAGAATTAGATTTAGATCAGCACAGACAGCTCAAAGCGTGGTGTGAAGATTACGATATTGAATATGGTACTTCTGTATGGGATGTGACTTCTGCAAGAGAAATTGCCTCTTTACATCCAATTCGTATTAAAGTGCCATCTGCATGCAACACGAATTTTTCTATGCTCGAAGTATTATGTAAAGAATATTCAGGTGAAATTCATGTATCTTTTGGAATGACGACACGCAAAGAGGAAGAGGAAATTATAGCATTTTTTGAAAAACAACATCGAAATGATCAAGTTGTCATATATAGTTGTACATCAGGTTATCCAGTAGCATTTGAAGATATCTGCTTATATGAAATTGCTAGATTAAAAAATACATATGGTAAAGTCGTTAAAAAAGTTGGGTTTTCAGGACATCATCTTGGAATAGCAGCTGACATAGCAGCTCTGACGTTGGGAGCAGAGGTAATTGAACGGCACTTTACGCTAGATCGCACTTGGAAGGGCACTGACCACTCCGCTTCACTTGAACCTGATGGAATGAGAAGGTTGGTTCGTGACTTAAGAAATGTATCTCTTGCATTGACATTTAAAAAAAAGGAGATATTGGGTGTTGAGCAAGTGCAAAGGAAGAAATTAAAAAACCAGAATTTATAATGTTCTGGGAGTATACTAATTCATTCATATCGGCATTAACAAAACCGGTACTACCGCATTTCAGGCAATACTAAAATCAAACAAAAAAAGATTAAGTAAAATTATTGAAATTAAATTATTTGAAAATAAAAACTATAAATAAAAAATGGTGAAAAAAAAGTGAAAAAAATATTTAATAAAATAATCGGTAAAATATTTGGCTATAAATTAAATAAAATTAATAATATCGATTACAATGAGATTAAAGAGGAAAAAGAATATTGGGTAAAACAATTACAAAGTATTTATAGTAAGTATAATCTTCAAATGGATCCAATACAAACGGACGAAAAGAATGTTCCACCAATAGATTTAGTCAAAAAACACCAATATTCAAAACATGCTATCCCAGACTTCTTTTTCGGACAAGGTTATAGAGATGCGTACGAATTATTCAAGACACTTGAAAAAAATAGCATACAACTAGACAAGGTGAGTACAGTTTTGGATTTCGGAGTTGCATTTAGTCGCCTATTAATTAATTGGTTTCCTTTTAACGCATCGCTTTACGGTTGTGATATTACTCCAGAAGGTATTCAATGGTCTCAAAAGAAACATGGTAATAGGGCAAAAATATCATTTACAAACCCTAAACCACCTTTACCCTATGATAATAATTATTTTGATGTCATATATGCGATTGCAGTATTCATTCACATCCCATATGCTAAACAAGAGGAATGGATAAAAGAACTAAAAAGAATTTCAAAACCAGGTGGATATGTGGCTGTAACCTATTATGAACCTAGCATTAACTTAATTAATTGGGAACCTAGATTGGTAGATGAAAAACTTGTAAAACCAGGATACTTTGAAAGGAGAGGTAATAAAAACTTAAATTATGATGCCACTGATACATTTATAGATCGTGACGTGATAGTTGATATGTGGGGAAAATATTTTTCACCAATTGAGTATACTCCACGTTTTAAAAAGCATAGTATATATCTTTTTCAAAACGATGAAGATTAGTAATTGACCTCCCCCAAAAAAAAACTGTTCCAATCTTAATTAGAGTTTTAGGACAATTTTGATACATTAAACGATATCAATATGGCTATGAAAAAATCAAAATATATCGAATCACAAATTGTCTTTGCCCTGCATCAGGCCCAGATCGGTACTCCGGTCGCGGAAATTTGCCGGAAGATGGGTATCAGAGAGGCAACCTTATATAACTAGAGGAAAAATTTGGCGGACTGGGAACCACCGAACTTCGACGGCTTCGCCAGTTGGAGGGGGTAAACAGCCAGCTCAAGAATTTAGTCGCAGATCTTTCCTTGGACAGACATATGCTTCTGGAGGTTCTCATAAAAAGCTTTAAGACCGGTAAAACGAAAGAAGCAGACCCACTTTGGCTCATCGATGTTACCGATGTTATGTAGCGACTGTGCGGTCGATGTGATCAGGTACCTGCACGATTTCAAGTAGACAACGGAAGTGAATTTATCTCAAAGGCTTTGGACCAGTGGGCTTATGATAATCAAGTGACATTAGACTTTTCAATACCTAGCAAACCAACCGATAATCCCTATATTGAATCCTTCAATTGAAGCTTTCGTAATGAGTGTTTAAACTTCATTGGTTCCTGTCACTTGAACATGTTAGGAAGAAGATTAGAGCCTGGATGGAAAAATATAACAGCTTCCGTCCTCACATTTCTCTTAATGATTTAACCCCGGAGCAGTACATTGAACAATATCTTCAAAATAAGTCCGATTCTTTACTTTTGACCGGTACATAAATGGGGAGTAGGTCATACCTATCCCCGACTGTGGTAGAAAACATCCTAACTAAGATACAAGTTGTATGAGTAACTTAACTAGTTGTTCATTTATTCGTGGGAATTCCATTGTGAATTACTCCAAAGCAGCACTTAGAGTTATTTCTAAATTATTAAATAAAACAACCTACATAAAAGGGGTAATAATAATTATGGGGAAATCAAATGTGTATAAGCTTCCTGTTGCACCTATTGGAGTAATACGTATTTACCGCGAAGTTCAAGGCTCTAGTGATGCAATTAAAAATAGCTTTTTTAAGGATATTGCTGTTAATACCAACATGTGTTTTGGATTTGTGGGAAAGAGTATGCGCAAGCAACTTCTTTGCAGTGATGCCGAAATCAACGATTTTTGGAATGTTGTTGTTTTTAAATCCATGTCAATGAAAGATTCTAGTGAATATATAAGGCCAAGTGAAATAATTTCATTAGAGTGGATTAAGTGGATACCAAAAGGAAATGATTTGCCGCTAAAGAACACTATGGAACAGTTTTGCAAATATAAGCTCCCAAAATCCCCACAACATGGAGACTTAAAACCTGGAAATGCAGTTTATGATACAAACAAAAAAACTATTGGATTTATTGATTGGGAATTATATAGAAAAAATGGGTCTTTTCTTCTTGATTACGTTGACAGTATATTCAGAAAATCATATGATGAAAGATTTATTACTGAAGAAAGTTTAACAGAATGGGTCAAATTTAATCATTGCGAAATTGAAAGTATCTCCTTAGCATTTAATGTTCCACAGCAATGGCTTAAATCAATATTCCTTTTAGATCGATGTCAAAGAACCATGCATCGTTTATGTATGAACTCCATCTTCGGTAGGATTTATCTTAAAAGTGATTTTTATAAAGATAATTTGTTAAAAGTTAAAATCAGATATTTAGTTGCCCATAAATTCTTGAAATAGATCATAACGTAATGAAACAAAATATTTTACTAGTATGTGACAACAGATATTCACAAAATTGGGGTTGCAGAGCTACGAGTATTGCACTTGGTCAAATTTTAAATGATCAAGGGAATGTTAACACAATCACAGGGGAAATGGCTGGATGTAAACATCCAGTAGGATTTCTCCCTTACTTACTAAAGAGAAACAAGTTCACAAATAAAATTTACAATAAAACTAAAAATTTTAAACACTTTACAACTATAAATAAACTGTTTTTAGGACAAGAAGATTATATACAAATAGATCCTATCAAATCTGTTGAAAACTTTTTAAAAGCATCACGAAAGGATTCATCATTGCAAAATTTAAAGGAGAAATTTGAGTCTAGCGATAAAATTGTAATTAACGGTGAAGGGTCTTTAATTTTCAGAACACCACCAAGAAGAGATTTGAATTTCCAAATGTTTGCTGTAGAATTAGCATTCCAAATGGGTAAAGAAGTTTATTATATCAATGCGATGGCTAGTAACTGCCCTAAAACGCTTGTTGACAATGAAGTCCAAGAAAATGTTATTAAGACTTTAGAGAGATGTACAGCCGTAGCAAATAGGGATTCAATGTCAACTAAACTTCTTCAAGATTTAGGATTGAAAGATGTTAAATGGTATCCAGATGCTCTGTTCACATGGGCAATTAGATATCAAGATTTCCTATATAATAATCGCATTGAATTAAATCAAATTCCGCAAATTTATGATGTATGGCCCGAGTCAGACAATATGTTTAAGAATTGGGAAAGATGGCCTGAAAATTATATTTGTATAAGCGGAGCGTCTCGACCTCCAGGTATTTATCCTGAAAACTGGGCAGATTTTTATGTTGATATCACGTTAAAAATAAAAAAAGAACTTGGAATAGAGGTTGTTTTCATTGACCCGAGTGGGGATAGTTTTTTATATGAAGTTGCTGTTATTACAAATAGTTTTTTTTTAAAGCCAACTCTAAATCTTTTAATAGGGTCATATGTACTCGGAAAGGCTAAAGTTTTTTTAAGTGGCAGGTTTCATCCAAGTATTCTTGCTTCTCTTAGTGGAACACCTTGTGTGTTTCTTGGCGCTAATTCTCACAAAACTTACAGCCTTCAGCATGTATTAGAATATGAACAGATTGAGGTATTCAGTTTTGAAAATTCAAAAGAAAACTTAAACAATATTATTGCTAAAATTGAAAACTATATTGCAAATGAAAAAAAAATTAGAAATCGAATAATTAATACGGTAAAAAGCAATGCTATTTTAGCATCTAATGGTATTAACAATACAATTTTTAAGTAATTTATTGAGTTATTTTCTTCAAAAGATTGAAATATATATTAATTTGTTTTTATTAGGAATATGTTGGTAGAGAAATATACAAACGTTGCATTTATTCCAGTTCGCGGTGGTTCCAAGAGTATTCCTGGGAAAAATATTAAAATGCTAGCCGGTAAACCGTTGCTATGTCATACAGTGGATGCTGCCCTTTCTGCTTCTAGTATCAATAAAGTAGTAGTATCAACAGAAAGTGAAGAGATAAGAAAGGTAGTACGTCGATATTATGGTGATGACAATAAACTACTTTTGTTTGATAGGAGTATTGAAACAACTACAGATACAGCAACTTCAGAGTCCGCTATGCTGGACTTTGCAAAGCGATATCAGGAGGAATTCGACCACATCGTTCTCATTCAAGCTACTTCACCATTGTTGGAATCGTATCAATTAGAAGAAGGTCTAATAAAATACTTCGAGAATAAACTTGGAGGCTTAGTATCGGTTGTAAGTCAAAAACGTTTTATGTGGGATGAAAAGAATCCACTTAACTATAAACCACAAGATCGACCACGTAGACAGGACTTTCAAGGTTTTTTTGTTGAAAATGGAGCATTTTATATTACCAGTAAATCTCGCTTATTAGAAACAGGCTGTAGAGTTTCTGAGCCTTATGGTATATACGTGATGCCAGAGGAAAGCTATTACGAAATTGATGAGCCTGAAGATTGGGATGTTGTAGAATCTCTGGTTAAAAGAAGTCAATTACAGCATAAACTTAACAAAATACCAAAACCTTTACGTGCGGTTGTATTTGATTTTGATGGTGTGTTTACTGATAACAAGGTGATTGTATTCCAAAACGGAGAAGAAGCTATTATCTGTGATCGCGGAGACGGAATGGGAATTGAACTGTTAAAAAAAGCCGGCATACCTGTTTGGGTATTGTCTAAAGAGAAGAACCCGGTTCTAAAAGCCAGATGTAATAAATTAAAAATTCCCTGTATTCATGGTGTCGATAATAAATGGCCTCTGTTACAATCTCAGCTAAAAAAGAAGGAAATTGATCCATTAAATGTTATTTATGTTGGTAATGATGTAAATGATATTGAATGCCTGATGAATGTTGGTTGTGGGATAGCACCTTCAGATGCACACCCAAAAATAAAATCAATTGTAGATATAATTTTATCAAATTTCGGTGGAGATGGTGCTATCAGGGAGATAGCTGAATTAATATTGGAAAAATATTAGGGTTCAGATAATGGCTGTAAAAAAGTATTTAAAAAGAATATTAAAATGCATTATTCCTAATTATTTCTTAAAGACCTATAGAAGAAAACATAAGAGATCAACTTCTCTACATGAAGAGTCAAGAAAATATTACACAGCACTAAAAACATCTGTAAAAATTATTTGTGACAATCAAAATAAGATAACTCCAATTTTAGGATCATTTAAAGATGAACTAGTTAATCCAAATATTTTTGAACAAAACTGGTGGTTATCTTTATTAAAAGTTTCTTCCATTGATGATAAAAACGGAAAAAAGTTACAAGAATCATTGATTAATAGAATCGATGACTTAGAATTGGCAAATATTGTTGTCAGAGACTTTATTCATTTTTATTCCTTAGCCCTTAGAGTTGGATTATTTAATGTAGGTTATGCACTTCGAAATAAGGCAAGGGAAGCTGCTTTTTATAAACTTATTAATAATCAAACTAAATATACTTCCGAAATAGAATATGGTATTGGAGCACTTATAGAAAAAGAAGGTTTTAGCCGTATTAATGAATTCAAAAAAATTATTTGTAAGAATAACTTTGTATATAAAAATTCATTGAATGATTTGAAGATGATTAATGAGGGTTCATATGGAAGTTTAAAAAATGAAGATTTAAATAGATATGATTTACAGTATAAAAATTTTATGGAAGGAAAAGACGTAGCTATTGTTGGTCCAGCAAAGAACAATAGTAAAGATGCAGAAGAAATTGATAGTTATGATATTGTAGTTAGGTGTAACCATTATAATAAAGTTGAAGAGTCAGAAAAACGGTCAAAAGGAATCAAAACTGATGTTGCTTATTTGAATGGTGCGATATCTAATTACTTGATAAAAGATAACTTTTTAAATTGGCCTAATGAACTACAGTGGGTTGTATGCAAGAATAAAAAACATTTAAAAGATATAAAATATTTGACTAGTAATATCAAAAATAGGTATATGGATAAGTATGATTCTGTTCTATTTCATGGACATTTAAACTTAATTCCAATGATTGTTTTAGATGTATTAAAAAATAATCCAAGAAGTGTAAAAATATATCATGCAGATCTAATGGTTACAATAGAAAAAAATAAAGGATATAAATCAGTAGAGTGGGATGATAATGTCCCGATGAAGCAAAGATTTCTAATTTCAAGTTCTGACTCTCATGACCCTGTTACACAATATAGTATATTAAATAGACTATGGATATGTGGTTTAATAGATGGTGATGATCGATTTAATGAGGTTATGTCATTTGGCGAAAAAAAATACATGGTGAAGCTTCAGGAATTATATGGAGAAGCTGGCAGGTTTACAGTAGGCCAAGTAAATCTGAATTAAATAATAGAAGAATAGTTTATACTTTCACCAAATATTATACTCCTTCCTAAACTGAGACTCCACCTCAGTTATTTTTAACTTCATCTAATAAATAATAAATTAAAAAAGTAAATAGAATTATTTATAGTAGTTAAAATTCAATGAATATACTCCAACTCATAGGACGTTCAAATTATTTATTTACCGAAGATCTGAACAGGAATCAAACAGATTTAATGGAGAAAGTTTCAAGCTCTACATTTTTGGTTATTGGCGGTGCTGGTTCTATAGGCCAGGCAATAACGAAAGAGATATTTAAAAAAAATCCACAAAAACTTCATGTAGTAGATATTAGTGAAAACAATTTGGTTGAGCTGGTAAGAGATATTCGCAGCTCTTTGGGTTACATCCAAGGCGAATTTAAAACCTTCGCATTGGATGTGGGTTCAGATGTCTACGATGCAATTATCCAATCAGATGGTAAATATGACTATGTCTTGAATCTTTCTGCTCTCAAGCATGTGCGTAGTGAAAAAGACCCATTCACGTTGATGCGCATGATTGAAGTCAACATTTTGAATACACTAAAGACAATACAGCAGGCGAAAGAGAATGGCACAACGAAGTACTTCTGTGTATCCACAGATAAAGCAGCAAATCCGGTGAATATGATGGGTGCTTCCAAACGGATTATGGAGCTTTTTCTAATGAGAGAGAGTCAGGAGATCAACATTTCCACAGCACGGTTTGCGAATGTAGCATTCTCCGACGGTTCCCTGTTAGACAGTTTTAAGAAGCGGGTCGAGAAGTGTCAGCCGATTGTGGCTCCTAGCGACGTGAGGCGATATTTTGTATCTAAAGAAGAATCCGGACAAATCTGTTTATTATCGGCTCTGTTGGGTGAAAACCGCGACATCTTTTTCCCAAAATTAAATCCCAATGAGCACTTGATTTCATTTGCATCTATAGCTGAAGAGTATCTGCATGGGAATGGTTATCAAGTGCATGAGTGCAAAGATGAAGAGGAGGCAAGAGAGTTAGTAAAGACCCTGCCAGATGAAGGAAAATGGCCTTGTCTGTTTACAAAAAGTGACACAACGGGTGAGAAAGAAATCGAAGAGTTTTATATGGAAGGTGAAACTTTGGACATGGATCGTTTTCAAAATCTGGGTGTTGTGAAGAGTGAGTTGAATTACCAGGATGAACTGCTCGATCAGTTTCTGGAACGAATTCACATGATGAAAGTGACAGGTACTTGGGATAAACCAGAGATTGTGCAACTTTTCCAGGATGTGCTGCCCAACTTTATTCATGATGAAAAAGGAAAGTACCTAGACTCCAAGATGTAATGGAAATTACGAATTCATTTATTGATTTTGTTCGCCATACGTATGGTACCAATGATGAAATCCCTATTCATGAACCAAGATTTATGGGTAATGAAAAGAAATACCTGTTGGATACAATTGATTCCACGTTTGTTTCATCAGTTGGAGCATATGTGGACAGATTTGAGCTGATGATGGCAGAAATTTCTCAAACTCAAAGAGCGGTGGCGGTTGTTAATGGGACCTCTGCACTTCAAGTCGCACTTAGGCTGTCCGGTGTGAGAAGTGGAGATGAAGTCATCACGCAGGCTCTTACATTTGTGGCGACAGCCAACGCGATTGTCTACAATGGTGCAGAACCATTGTTCTTGGATGTGGACTTGGACACTATGGGGCTTTCAGCTAAGGCAATAAAGGAGTTTCTGGATGAGTACGGGGTGTTACGTGATGATACCTGCTACAATAAAAGAACTGGCAAACGGATAGCTGCATGTGTTCCCATGCATACCTATGGTTTCCCGGTTCATTTGAGTGAATTAATAGATGTGTGTGAAAAATGGAACATACCAATTGTAGAAGATGCAGCAGAATCATTAGGATCCCTCTATCATGGCAAACCCACAGGAAGTTTTGGACAGCTTGGTGTCTATTCTTTCAACGGTAATAAAATTGTAACTGCAGGTGGTGGCGGGGCAATTGTCACAAACAACAGGGAACTGGGGGATCAGGCGAAACATCTCACCACTACAGCCAAATGTCCACATCCCTATGAATATCTTCATGATGAGATTGGTTATAATTATCGAATGCCCAATCTGAATGCGGCTTTAGTATGTGCTCAGTTGGAGAAGTTGGACATGTTTATAGAAAAAAAACGTGAATTAGCCAGCCTTTATGAAGAATTTTTTACATTGGTTAACCATAAATTTAAAATAGAACCACCAAACTGCCGGTCCAATTACTGGTTAATGTGTGTTGAGTTGAGTGATCGTCATGAAAGGGATCAATTTTTAAAGCAAACAAACAAGCAGGGAATCATGACTCGTCCAGTTTGGGAGCTCATGTTTAAACTCCCGATGTATGTTCATTGCCAGCGTGATGAACAAAAAAATGCCGAGTATTTAAGTGAACGGATTGTGAATATCCCAAGTAGTGTGATCATTGAATGAGTAAATATGTAATCATAGGATATTCAGGACACGCTTATGTAGTTTTAGACGCAGCAGTTGAGTCTGGAATTAAAGTCTTCGGATATGCGGAAAAAGAGATGATGAAGGTTGATCCATATAGCCTAAGCTATTTAGGTTTTGAAGATGATTCTGATTTTAATGGATGGAATAAAAACTACTCATTTATATTGGGTATTGGAGATAATGACATTCGATCCGGGATCACAGCTAACCTGAAAAAAAGGAATGAAATACTTGTCACCGTAATCCATCCAAATACCACAATATCAAAAAAAGCTGTTGTTGGAATGGGAACATTTATCTCTTCAGGTGTTCAGGTAAATGCTTTGGCAAAGATTGGAGATGCAGTGATACTGAATACTTCATCAGTGATTGAGCATGAATGTATTATTGATGATTATGCTCATGTTGCTCCCGGAGCTGTTTTAGCGGGAAATGTAAAAGTGGGTAAGTGCTCTTTTATTGGCGCAAACTCTGTTATTAAAGAGGGTATAATCATTGGAGATCATGTTGTGATTGGAGCTGGAAGTGTAGTTTTAAAAAATGTACCGAACAATACGAGAGTTGTTGGCAATCCTGGCAGAATTTTATGAATTATAATAGAGTGCTGATTATCGCAGAAGCCGGTGTGAATCATAATGGAGATATCAAGAAAGCCATTGAACTGATTGATATCGCTGCAAGTGCCGGTGCAGATGTTGTCAAGTTTCAAACCTTTAATGCGGATAAACTGGTAAGTCAAACTGCTAAAAAGGCTAACTATCAAGTAGAGAATATGGCAGACGGAGATGAGAGCCAGTACAATATGCTAAAATCTCTTGAACTGAGGCATGAAGATCATCTCGTACTGATGGACGAGTGCAGGAAGCGGAAGATTCAATTTCTTTCGACCGCTTTTGATGTCGATGGTATTGATTATCTGGATCAATTAGAATTACTTTTTTTTAAGAGCCCATCAGGGGAGATTACAAACTATCCATACCTTAAAAAACTGGCTGAGAAAGGCAAACCGGTGATTCTATCTACAGGAATGGCGGATATGGATGAAATCAAGGCTGCAATTGAAGTTTTAACTGTGAATGGATTGGATCAAAATAAAATTACAGTTTTGCATTGCAATACCGAATACCCAACTCCAATGATGGATGTTAATTTGAAGGCGATGAATACCATAGGTAAAGAATTAGGGATTCAGGTAGGTTATTCTGATCATACATTAGGTATCGAAGTTCCCATTGCGGCTGTGGCTTTAGGAGCCAGGGTTATTGAGAAACATTTTACTCTCGATCGAAATCTTCCGGGACCAGATCATAGAGCATCCTTAGAGCCGGATGAACTGAAGGCAATGGTTTCAGCCATACGGAATACTGAAAAAGCTGTTTCCGGGAATGGGAAAAAGGAACCCAGCCCAAGTGAACTGAAAAACAGAGAGGTTGCCAGAAAAAGCATTCATGCAAAACATCCATTGAAGGAAGGTCAGGTGATTACACAAAACGATATCATTGCACTTCGTCCCGGGAATGGAATTTCTCCCATGGAATGGGATAAGGTTATTGGAAAAGTGGTGAATCAGGATTATGATTCATATGAGATCTTAAATGAGGACTCGTTACTATGAAGATTGGGGTACTTACAAGCTCCAGGGCAGATTTTGGGATATATACTCCACTGCTTGAAAGATTAAATCGTGATTCTTTCTTTGATTTAACCATAATAGCATTTGGCACTCATGGATCACCACATCATGGATATACTGTTACAGAAATTCAGGATTCAGGCTATAAGAATATAGATGTAATCAATTCGCTATTGGTAAATGATGATGCAGCCGGAATAGCATCCAGTTATGGGTTAACCGTCATTAAATTTTCAGATTATTGGAATCAAAATTCATTCGATCTGGTCATCTGTTTGGGCGATCGTTTTGAGATGTCGGCTGCGGTTCAGGCCGGGATTCCATTTGGTGTTAAATTCGCTCACTTACATGGAGGAGAAACTACATTGGGAGCTATTGACGATGTTTTCAGACATCAAATCACATTGGCATCTGATATACATTTTGCATCTACAGAAGTGTACAGAGATAAGATTGTTGCATTAACTGGTAAAATTGATCTTGTTTATAATGTGGGTTCGTTGAGTTTGGATAGAATCGAAGATTTTAAATTTGAGGATGAAGCCAAATTCAAAAACAAGTATAATATCCCTGATCATCCATATCTGCTTATCACTTTTCATCCTGAAACCATTCTGCCTCAAAGGAATCGATTAAATGCAGAGAAAATAAAGGAAGCACTTGTAGAGCTGAGTAAGGATTACTTTTTAATTGTAACAATGCCCAATGCTGATACAGATGGAAATTTATTTCGGGATGCCTATCAGGAACTTCAACCCGCTCTTTTTGAGAAGATGAAAACCATTGAAAACTTCGGCAAAAATGGGTATTTCAATGCGATGAAATATGCTGAATTGATAGTCGGAAACAGTTCAAGTGGTATTCTTGAAGCAGCAACATTTGGTAAGTATGTTGTGAATGTTGGAGACAGACAAAAGGGCAGAGCGAGAAGTGAAAACGTCATTGATTGCACTTTTAAAGCTGATGAAATAACAGAATCCGTTAGAAAAGCTGCAAAATATGGAGCTTACAGCGGTACAAATATTTATAAAAAGGAAAAAACCGCTGATAATATCATAGAAGTTTTAATGAAATACTATGAGACACTATAGAGAACATTTAATTCCATCCGGCACCACGATACGTGAAGCACTAAAAGTATTGGATAAACTGGCCAAAGATGCCATCAGTTTTGTGGTTAATGAACAAGAAAAGCTGATCGGGTCATTGACGGACGGTGATATCAGACGGGGGATGATCAATGGAGTAGAGCTGGAACAACCTGTAGATGATATCATTCAGAAAGATCCAAAATTTTTAAGGAAAGGGGAAAGAGATATAGAGAAAGTCATTCAATACAGAGAGAATAACTTTAAAGTCATCCCGATTCTGGATCAACATGATCGTGTGGTAAATGTGATCAATTTCGGAGTGCTGAAATCCTACCTACCCATTGATGTGGTAGTGATGGCCGGTGGAAAGGGAACTCGTCTTCGTCCGCTAACGGAAAACACTCCAAAACCTTTACTAAAGGTAGGAGATAAAACCATTTTGGAGCATAATATCCATCGATTATCCCAGTTTGGAATGGATGATTTCTGGATTTCAGTGAATTATTTGGGTGATCAGATTGAATCGTACTTCAATAATGGGAATGGGAGAAACCTTCAAATCCAATATGTGTGGGAGGATGAGCCATTGGGAACGATTGGTTCAGTATCCATAATAGAGAACTTCATTCATGATTTTGTATTGGTGACCAACTCAGATATTTTAACCAATCTGGATTATGAAGATTTCTTTTTAAAGTTCCTTGAAGAAGATGCAGATTTAGCTGTTTTGACCATTCCTTATAAAGTGGACGTCCCCTATGCGGTCCTTGAAACCAGCAATGGTCATGTGCTAAGCTTCAAGGAAAAGCCGAGTTACACCTACTACTCTAATGGGGGCATCTACCTGATGAAACGAGATGTAACGCATCGAATTCCAAAAAACACCTTCTTTAACGCCACCGATCTAATGGAAAAGCTCATTGGAGAGGGGAAAAAAGTTCTATCCTATCCTTTAAATGGGTATTGGCTGGATATTGGCAAGCCAGAGGATTATGAAAAGGCGCAAAGAGATATTAAAACTGTGAAATTTTAAGTGAAACCTTTAGTTGTTATATCTGCACGTGGAGGATCAAAGAGACTTCCTGGCAAAAATATAAAGTTATTAAATCTTAAGCCATTGATACATTACACCATTGAAGCAGCCAAGGAAGCTTTTCATGATGATGTAATTTGTGTTTCCACGGATGATGAGGAGATTAAACAAGTTTCTGAGCAAACCGGATTAAGAGTTCCATTTCTCCGGCCAAAAGAGTTGGCTTCCGATACTGCAGATTCCAGAAGTGTATTATTACATGCATATCATTATTACAAAGACATAAAATCTTATGATGCGAATGTTATCATCTTACTGCAGCCAACATCGCCACTAAGAAATTCAACACACATTAAAGAAGCACTTGATTTGTATCAAAAGAGTTTAGATATGGTTGTTTCTGTAAAAGAAACGGACGTAAATCCTTACTTCGTATTATATGAAGAGAATGATGAGGGTTACCTTGAAAAATCCAAGAAGGGAAATTACACAAGAAAGCAAGATGCACCCAAAGTTTGGGAATTGAATGGTGCCATTTATATTATGAATGTTGAATCATTGAAGAAGAGTCAGCCAAACGATTTCAAAAAAGTGGTCAGGTATGAAATGCGACCAGAATATTCGATTGATGTGGATACAGAGTTTGATTGGGAAATATTAGAGATCCTGATAAAGAAATACCAAAAGATGGAGCGGTGATAAAGGAGATCAATCAGTTATTTAATCAAGTTGGACTTTTTTAGGTGTTCGAAACTGACACAAGTTATTAACCGGGTTTGAAAATTCGTAATGAATCAATCAAAATTTATCAAACCACCCAAAAAATTTGAATAGAACATGAGTGTTGTAGTAATAGCAGGTTCTAAACCAAATCCTAAATTTCCAGATATACTTCCTGATTATTTTATAGGCACAAATGGTGCAATTGCATATGAGAGTTGCTATGGCCCAGAGGTTGTAAAGTGGGGTGTTTTGTCAAACTACGTTTTAGCAAGAGACACAGTTGCCTGCAAGACTGCCGCAAATATCTTGAAAAAAGTAGTTTAGACAGGCTTGTGATTTTTAAATCATTATCTATTAATAGTGAGTCGAAGGATGTCTACAAAATATTTGATAGTATCAAATAGGGTATTTTGAAGCTCCTTTATTATCTTTAGAAGATAAAATCTAATATATAATGAAAGAATTAAAAACGTTTGCAAAGCTAGAATTTTCAATTCTCAACTAAAAGTAAGATGAACAATAGAGAGGTCATAAAGAAATTAATCGTAAAAATTGAACAGAATTATGATGTAAATTCATGGGTACATAATGGTTATAAGATTTGGCCTGTATTGAGAATAGCTTTGTATATGATTCTGGTAAATAGATTGATTAAACACCAAAAACAGTATAAAAAAACTAAGCAGAATTATTTAAAGTCACTATTGCTATGTTTTTTACATACGAAAGACATTTTACAATATCGTAAAAATACAAAATATTTATATGTTGGAGCAACAACATATTGTGTAAACTACAAGGGATACATGTATAACAGATACTTCGATCCTTTGATGGATGCTAATACATTTTCAAGCATTTATCTCAGTAAATCTGACTCAAAAAATGGAGTATATAAACCAGAACGACACTTATTGACGAAATCAATTTTTAAAGTATTTAGTGGTTTTAACAAATTTTTTAAAAGTCAATCAAAGTCACATAATTATGTTGATAAACTATGTGATATTTTAAAAAATGAGAATGTACGCGTTGATGAAATTAAAGAGAAACTCAAAAAATCAGTTATAGATGTTGATTCTTCATATTTTATATATTTGATACTTTTCAAAAGATTAAATCCTGAGCAGATATGGGTTTTGTGGTACTATTCTTATGAGGTGTTAGGTATGTTAATTGCAGCAGATAAACTGAGTATTCCTACAATTGATCTCCAACACGGAGGGCAGGGAGAGAATCATTTGGCATATAATTCATGGACAAAGGTGCCAAAAGAGGGTTATGAAGCACTACCCAATTATTTTTATACCTGGGACGCATCATCTGCCAACCATATCAATACATGGGCATTGAAGAACAAAAAGCATTCAGCAGTGGTTTTTGGTAATCCATGGGTAGAGGGATGGAAAAAAAATAAGTTTGTTGAAAGTGATTATGAATGGCCTGAAAATATTATACTTTATACATTACAACCTTTAAATGATCCTATTGAGGATTTCTTAATTGATACTGTAAAGAAATCTGATGATAACTGGAATTGGTGGTTTAGATTGCATCCACGACAAATAGATGATGAAAATCTAATATCAGATAGGCTTAAAAGATGTAATTTACTGGATAGGGTAAATATTCAAGATGCGACATATTTGCATTTGCCAGAAATTTTATTACATACCGAAGTTCACATAACACAATTTTCAGGGTCGGCTGGTGAGGCTTATCAGTTTGGAATTCCCACTATATTAATTAATAAAATAGGAGTTGATTATTATAAAGAATACATCAAATCAAATGATTTGATGTATTCAAGTACAGAAAAAGATTCTAACAGATTGTATTCGATGTTAAAAGAGTTGATAACAAAAAATTGAAAAATTTACAAAGCATATTCTTATAAAAAAAAGTTGTTTAAAAATTGAAGCTTGGATAGAAGAATATAAGAGTTTCCATCCTCACAGTTCTCTTGATGGTTAAACCCCGAAGTAACACATAAAACAATACATTTAAAAATTAGCCCACTTCTCTGCTTTTGAGAGGGTCAAAAAAAAGAAAATCTTACAGTACATCTGGATATTAACTAAAAAAACCATTTGAACTGTATCGCTGTGTAGCTTAAATTCAAACTTTTATGGCTTATCCTGTGGTCTAACTTATTGGGGAGTAATTCAGATAGCGATCAAGTTCAGTGTTTAACCTGTTGGGAGAGGATATAGGATACTCTAACTTATTAATATCATTAATTTTAAGATTTTTCATTATCAACAATACAATAATATTGTAGTATGCCAGAAAATAAGTCTCCTTTTTTCTCAGTGATCATTCCTGTTTTTAATAAGGAAGAGCACATTAAAGACACTATTCAGTCTGTATTAGATCAGAAATTTGATGATTTTGAGTTGATTATAGTTTGTGATCCATCAACAGACAACAGTACCAAAGAAGTATTAAAATTCAGCGATTCACGGATAAGTGTTTTCACCCGTTCCAAATCCGGGCCCGGAGGATATGCAGCGAGAAATTTGGGGATCGAAAAATCTGCTGCTAACTGGATTTGTTTTTTGGATGCAGATGATGAGTGGGAATCTAATCATTTGAAGCTGGCTCATAAGCATATTCAAGATGTTAAAGCTCCAGACTGCATCGTATTTTCTTTTAAAGAAATAAAAAACAATTCATTTTCCGATAAAACATTTTTTGAATCAAAGACTCTTCTGACAAGAATTGACTCTCTGAAAATGTTATCAAGGAAGGATTTTATACATACCAATAGTATAGTTATTAAAAAAAATGCATTGATTGAAATTGGTAAATTTCCAGATAGCGAAAAGTACAGTCACGGGGGTGATGTTGATACGTGGTTACGATTGATACTAAATAAATATAAAATTCTCTACATACCGTCTGCTACAAGTAACTACTTTAAAGGGAAAAGTGATGTAACGACAAATCTAAGCAGTATGTGCAACGAGCACCCGGTTAATGATACCATTGATACATTTTGTTATCAGAATTTATCACTGAAAGAAAAGTACTATCTCTCTGTTTTATATAATCGAAAATTGTTAAGTGTACTGTCTTTTAGAAAAATGAATAAGAAGATCTGCTTGAAAAATATATTCTTAATAAGATTCTACGCTTTGAATTTCACCATGATCTTTAAAATATTAGCAATTCTTATCTTACCAGCTCATTCATTTACACAACTATCAGGTTATTCAATCAGGAATAACAGTGTTTTTACTAGATAATTCATTCGAGATTTATCTTCAAATATCTGAAAATTCCTAAAAGAAAAAGAAATAAAATATATCAACTTTCTATCATAAAATAAAAAATGAACTTAAATTAGTATTTAAACATGATAATAAACTTATGAAGGTTAACAGTTTTACAAATAATATGATCCTGTTGAGCAATTAATATTATCATTGCAAATCATCCATATGGAATATCCATACACGGTTTAGAATGAATATCAGTAGCCTGCCAATTGAGTATCCAATTATTTCGCGTCATATAATGACAATGTCTACAAAGAAGGTTCTATTTGTACCCTATTCCGTTTTTTTATTAGTTGCTTCAACTTTAATAGGAGGGGTTATTGAATCAGTTGTATTATTCTTGACATATGTTATTTCTGTTGTATTCATATTCAATAGAGGTACTTTATCTGACCCAAGGATGTTGTTTCTCGGTTTATTTTTTTTCTACTCAACATGGTATTCAATTAGGGTTGTCTTACTAAATTATTCTGTATTAGAAATTGACCTTTTGATTTTAAAGCAATCCGTTAACTATTCCTTTTTAGCTGCGGTTACTTTTGTTGTAGTGGCCAATGCAATAATCGATGAGTCTGTAAATAATAAACGCATTAAATTTTTTGAGTGGGCTCGTGGAAAAACCAATTTCTTTTTATCAGAAAAATTGGTGCTTGTTATATTGATCTTAATTAATGCATTCATATTGTTCACGGTTTTAACCAGTGGGGCAACGTCAAAGATTGGGATTTCCAAGCCACTTAAACTAACTGGAAGTTTTTCGACCATTTTTCTTACTGTAATCTTTGCGCTAAGATTGCTCAGGTTAAAAAAATCTTTGTACAGAGATTCATTTATAGTTTATCTTTCTCTGTTTATGTTACTGTTCGTTTTGGTATTGGGTGAAAGAGACGCCTTGTTTCGTATTCTGTTTTTATTTGTTGTTGTTTTTTTTGATAAAAATCAAAAGGGTAGTCCTCTGATATTAATGATGGTCCTTATAACTGTGGCTATTCTTGTTCCCATATCTCAGGCCTTTAAAGCTGTTACAATGAGTGGTGAGTTGAACCTCCCAAAGTTTGGTTATGCAATGATTTTCAGTAATGAATTTATATCTGCTTCTAGAAATTTGTACTCATTAATGCTTTACGAAGTAGAGCACAATTTTATGTTTTTATATACGGATCTTTTGAGAGCTGTTTCACCCACTTTTTTATTATCAGATCTGAATGTTTTTAGCTCAACTCAATGGTTTAATGGAACATTCAGAGTGGTTAATGGATTTTCAGGTACTTCAGGTTGGGGATTCGGTATTGTTGCTCAGGGTTTTTTACTTGGTGGAGGAGCCGGGGTGATAGTGGTAATGACTTTATTTTCATCAATCATTTGTTTTTTTTATAACCAGCGATTCAACTCAATTTATTTTTATATCTTTTATTTGTTAATGCTCACTACGGCAATTTACTGTATCAGGGCAGATATGGCTAATTTTATTTCCCAATCGTTTAAAATCTCAGGATTGATGATCATGCTTGTTATCTTGGGACATGAGTTATTCAAAAGCAAATATATGCCAAACAATGATTTGTAATATAAGAGTGTATGAACCTGCTACACAATTTGTCTGCATTGTATTATGAAAAGACTACTGTTTGTTCATGATCACTATTTTAATCAATACAAAGGAACTATATACTCGCAAAAATTTCCCACTACTATCTTAAATAGATACTTAAAAGTATTTGATGAGTTGACTGTATGGGGACGACTTAAAAAAGTTGATAAGAAACCACAAAATATGTCGGTTTCAATAGGACCGAGTATTTCTTTTGTTTTTGGTAAAAATATTTCTGGACTAAGAAATTATTATATGAATTATAATTCCGAAAAAGAAAGACTTGGAAAATTAGTGCAAAATGCAAATGCTGTTATAGTCAGACTACCGAGTGAATATGGATTAATGGCTATTCAGTTAGCAGAGCTTTTGAAAATACCGTATGGAGTTGAAGTTGTAGGTTGTGCGTGGGATTCATATTGGAACTATGGTTCTTTACAAGCAAAAATATATGCCCCGATAGCATATATTAGAATGAAAAAAGCTGTAGCAACATCGGATTTTATAGTATATGTATCGAAAAATTTTCTGCAAAATCGATACCCCCCAAAAAAAGTGGCAACCGTTACAAATATTTCCAATGTAGAGATTCTTCAGCCTACTGAAGAAGTACTTTCTTCTCGTGTAAAGCGAATTAAAACTCAGAAACAAACAATTACTTTTGGAACCATTGGATCATTAAAAACGAGATATAAAGGAATTCATATTGCAATAAAAGCTATGGCAACACTGGATAATGTCGATTTTGAATACCGTATATTGGGAGCTGGAGACACTGCCTTTTATGAGTCGATTGCCAAAAAATTCAGGGTTGATCGCAGAGTAAAATTTGATGGCAATCTACCTGCTGGTGAGCTAGTATTTGAATGGTTGGATAACATTGATATTTACATTCATCCAAGTTTGACAGAAGGTTTGCCTAGGGCGGTGATTGAAGCGATGAGTCGGGGATGCCCTGTCCTGGCATCAGCAGCGGGAGGGACACCGGAAGTTGTTAATAAAAGGTGGTTGCACAAACCCGGTGATTACAATGAATTGGGTGGACAAATGAAGAGGATGCTAAGTAGCGAGAAGACAATGCTACAAGAAGCACGGGTAAACTTTGAAACATCAAAACACTACAGAAAGGATAAACTGGAGAAAAAAAGAGATAAATTTTTAATGGATATATTAGAATCTATTGAATAATGAAATTTATAGTAAATGACAGATTTTAAAAAAAATATAAAGAACCATTATATTGGAAGTTCGGGCGATAAATATCATCTTATAAAACGAAAACTGCATGATGAACTAATCCCTTGGGTTTCAGAAGTCAGAGCGAAAAAATTTGAAAGGTATATAAAAGATAACGATGTTATTTTAGAGTATGGCGCTGGTGCTGGGTGGAATTTATATAAACTCAAAAATAAACATAAATTCGCTTATGACATTTCAAGTGTTAACAAGGACAAGTATATAAAAAATAATATTAAGTTTATTGAGGTAGAAAATGAGATACCGGATGACTCATTTGATGTATGTATTTGCCATCATGTTTTAGAGCATGTGCCATCGCCATGTGATACTATTTCAAATATATATAAAAGTTTGAAAAAAAATGGAATATTAATATTGGTAGTGCCATTTGAAAGAGATATTTCTACACAGATAAATATAAATGATATCAATGCGCATATATTTTCTTGGACACCTCAAACATTATCTAATTTAATAATGAAATGTGGATTCAACATAAATGATGTTAAGGTGTTGAGAACTGGATACGATAGATATGCTGCTATGTTAAGTCATAAATTAAATATGAATGAATTAGCTTACAAAATAATAAGAAATACATTGCAAATAATTAGGCCAGAAAAGGAAATATTCATTATAGCTAAAAAATAGCTACTTAAGTGTCATGCTCTTTAATATGGCTACATTATGAACTTATATCATCGTGTGTAATATTGCGTTAGTATGATGAGTTGCAAATTAACATAATCAAATAGGTGTGTATATCAGTTCATGTATGTGTTGATGCCTGTGAATAATAGATATTTAAATTTTTTTAGTTGAACACTACAGGTCGACCAATAAAAATACTTTTCCTATTAACAAGGTCCGATACCATTGGCGGTTCAAGTATTCATGTTCGAGATCTCTGTTTGAAATTGATGGATACTGGTGAACAACCGATAGTATTACTTGGGAAAGAAGGATATTTTGCCGATCACTTGAATGAACTACACATCACCTATCATTCAATTACTGAACTTGAACGGGAGATTCGACCACTAAAAGATGTAAAGGTTTATAGAGAACTGAAGAAGTTGATTCGGAATTTGAATCCGGATATTGTTTCAGCACATTCTTCAAAAATTGGTTTTCTGGGCCGTCTTGCAGCACATTCACTTGGAATACCGGTGATCTTTACAGCGCACGGATGGTCGTTTACAGGTGGTAAAAATGGATTCAAGAGATGGTTATTCAAGAATCTTGAGGGAATTGTTGCAAAAAAATCGGATTCTATCATTTGTGTTTCAGATTATGATTGTTCAATTGGATTGTATCAACTTCCTGTTCAGAAAGGTTTATTGAAGACTATACATAATGGAATGCCCGATGTAGAGTCTTTTTTGATGGCATATCCAGAAAAATCTGCACCTGTAAATATTTGTATGACTGCCAGGTTCGATCAGCCAAAAGATCATATTACTTTGCTTAAAGCACTAAAAAATTTGACAGGATATCATCTGCACCTGGTTGGAGATGGCCCGTTGCTTCATGAAATCCGGAAAGTTGCAGGCCAATTTGGATGTCTTGATCATATTACATTTTACGGCCGAAGTGAGGAGGTAGCAGAGATATTGTCCAAATCTCAGATATTTACTCTCATCTCAAACTGGGAAGGGTTCCCCCGATCTACACTTGAGGCTATGCGTGCCGGATTACCTGTAATCGTTTCGGATGTAGGCGGCGCGGCGGAAGCGATTGTAGAAGGTGAAACCGGCTTTTCGATTGCCAGAGGTGATGTTGGTATGTTAAGAGGAAAATTGAAATTGTTGATTGAGGATGCAGGTTTAAGGCAAAAAATGGGAAAAGCCGGCCGGAAACGTTATGAAGATCACTTTACTTTCGACAGAATGTTTGAACAGACATATAAGGTTTATGAAGAGGTGCTTGCAGAAAATAGTGAAAATGAGAAGTGATCATTTTTCACTATTTTTGATTTTATCCTTGACTATGATAAAATATCATTTAGTGTAGCATGAAAAATTTTACACTCTTGTTAGTCTTAAAATTTTATTATTTTTAGTCCGTTTGATCTGTTTAGGATCATAGAAATTGTAGTACTACCTGAAGAATCTCTAAAAACCTATGCGTGAGTAAGAATAATAAATCAGACAAAACCGTAAATGAAATCTACAACGATGAAATAACCATTGGTGAACTAATCGTAAAAATCAAACAGCTCTTCTCCCTTCTGTGGGGTGAAAAAAACCGAATCCTGATTGTCGTGGCTGTGACCCTTGTTTTGGGACTGATCATCGATTACAGTATGGGGAAAGAGTATGAGGCTGAAAATTCAATCCTGACCTATACAAGAGCAGGGGCCGGCGGTGTTAGCGGCAACCTGGGTGGACTGGCCGGGCTGGCCGGGATTAACCTGAATGATATTCCCGGCGGTATGGGCGGACAATTAGTTTCGGAGAGCATGCTTCCCATGCTGATCTCCACATATCCGGTGGGTTCCAAACTTGCCGAAGAACCGCTCCGTTTTTATCAATACGAAGAGATGTCCGCCTATGACTATTTCCGGAATGTGTATCAGGATCCATTTATCATTAGCTCTTTAAGGACGATCATTAATTTTCCAAGAAGGTTGCTCTCTTTCATGAATCCGGCTTCGGTTCAATTGCCTGCAGAAGAGGAGATCATCACGTCTGACAATGAAGAAAATAGATCGGAAGAGGAGTTGATGTCACAGGACAATCCGGTTGTAGAGGATGATGTTCGAATGCGAAGGCCCTTTTTTGTACCTAAATCAGGCATGAATGGAATCATTGAAGAACTTGCAGATCGTATCGTCATTTTAAATGAAGATGGAGTTATGAAAGTCTCAGCCCGAATGCCCGATGCTTATGCGGCTGCCGATCTCGCATCTCTGGCTACTGATATCCTGATGCAGGAAATGATCAATTTTGAAGTCCGGAAAACGCGTGATCAGCTTAATTTCCTCGAAGAGCAGTATGAGGTGAGTCGTGAACGATATGAACAGGCTCAGATAGCACTGGCTGATTTTACTGACCGCAATCGTGGCAACCTGACCGCCATGGCACAGATTGAACGCCAGAGGCTTCAGAATGATTACGACCTCGCATTCAATATCTATAGCACTTGGTCACGCCAGGTAGAAGAAACCCGAATGAGGTTACGTGAAGATACCCCGCTTTTTACCGAAGTAGATCCCGCACAAGTACCATCACGCCCGGTTCGCCCCAATCCGGTCAGCACAACCATAATATCAGTCCTGATAGGTTTCATCTGGGGCGCAGGGTATGTTACTATCAATAGGCTTTATCAGGCGTATAAGCCCGAAGCAGTGGAAGATGATGATTGATCTCAGATTTCAGATTGGAGATATGCGATCTGAGAAGTGTTTATGGTTTAGTTTTGAGTTGACACATCTGAGATCTCCAATCTCCAATCTCCAATCTGAGATCAAAAAGCTATGCTTCCTCATATCACTCCTATTCTTCCCAACGGTAATCAACGCCCAAATAAAATCCGACCTGCCGACAGGAGATCCGTTGGAGTATTATTACAGGCTGCTTCAGTTAAATGGAACTGTAGATGAAACGGCTTCCTTTACTCTAAGGCCTTTTACTCCATCACGAAAGATTAATGACGAAACAATACATCCTTGGCAGTTGATGACTAACCGTTTTCTGGATGCAGGAAAGGAAGGGCCGGCCGGCATCCGGTATGCATTGATTGAACCGGTATGGTTTCAGTCGTGGAATTCCACGCTTCCGCGGGGTGTCAATGACGGTGCGATCTGGCAAGGAAAAGGGTATAATACGGCTCTTTCAGCAGGTATTTTGGCCAATTGGGGGCCGTTGCATATTCGGTTTCAACCGCAAGTAGGCTTTGTTCAAAATGCTGATTTTGATTTGGGAGATCTGCAAATGCCATCGGGGGTTTTTGAATATTCCACTCCGATACGTAGGATTGACAATGTTCGCAGATTCGGCCCCGATCCGTATTCTTGGTTTGACCCTGGAGACAGTTATGCTGAACTGCGGATGTGGGGATTGAAAGCAGGATTCTCCAATGCACGGTTCTGGACCGGACCTGCGATCCATAATCCGCTTTTTTTCAGTTATAATGCGCCGGGCTTTAAACATGTTCATCTGGCTACCTATCGCCCCTTGGTGTCACCGATTGGTGATTTCGAGTTTAAATATCAATATGGTGCCCTTCAGAAATCGGATTGGCTGGATGACCGTCCTGGTGACAATCTGAACAGCATAGTTTCCCTTCATATAGCCTATTCCCCTTCATTTATGAATGGGTTAACCATCGGATTCAACAGGCTTTTTATGGATCGTTATCCGGCCGGGTTTTCAGGTAAATGGACACAGGTAAAAAAAGTTTTTGAGGCGGTATTAAGAGATAATCTGCCTTCAGAAGAAGACCGTACTGAAACGACAGAATCAAATCAGATGGCATCCATCTACTATCGCTGGGTTCTTCCGGGTTATGGTTTTGAAGTGTATGGTGAATTCGGACGAAATGACTATAATATGGATTGGCGTGATTTTCGATTGCAACCGGACCACCATCGGGCCTATCTGTTCGGCTTACTGAAAACAATGTCGCTTTCCGGAAACAGGTTGCTTTCCATAAATATTGAAACCACACAGCTCAATGCCAACCGAACAACCTTAACGCGAGGAGGTAATCCATGGGAAGCAGGGCCCTTAGGGCGATGGTACATACACCGCTACCCCAATTTTGGATTCACCAACCGGGGACAGATCGTTGGTGCCGGTATTGGACAGGTAAGTCAAACTCAGGTATTGAGTACTCATCTGTTTCACCCAAAAGGAAGTTATGGATTGAAATTTGCGAGAATCAGTTACGCAGATGTATTTGTGGATGATTTTTTTTCTGCTATTCGCAGAGTGAACGATCCGGATATTGAACGCTGGGAAGTACGTAATATCGAGCTGATGGCAGGATTAAGTGCAACCCGTTTTCTGTCCAATGATTTAGAAATTTCTGCAGCACTCGATCTGAGTTTTATCATGAATCACAACTATGTTCGCTACAACGACAAAGTGAATGCCCGTTTTGAAATCACAGTGAGAAAACATTTAGAGGGGTGGTTGAGATGAGGGTTAAGATTGAGGTTAAGGTTAAGGTTGAGGAGATGTGGAGTTTAGGGGTTGAGAAGTTTAGGAGTTTAGGAGTTCTGATCTGTAAAATGAAGAAAATTGGCCAAATTTTCACATCAAAAAACAAACTAAACCCTAAACCCCCAACCCTAAACCCTCAACATCCCCTAAACTCCTCAACTCCTAAACTCCTAAACTACCTAATCTTAATCTCAATCTTAACCTCAACCTTAACCTTAACCTCAACCTCAACCCACGCCCAATCCCTCACCATAAACGACCCATTAGAACACTATCTCCGCGTCATACCCGAAGATCAAAATGCAATAGGCAATATTACATGGAATTTTCGTTCGTCGAACTCGCAATACGCACAAGGAGAATTGCCTGTTTCCCATCCATGGCAGGATCATAACTGGTTCAGAAGTTCAGCTTCACCAACGATTTTCTCAGATAAGTTAAAGATCTATTCACCATCATTATTACTGTCACACAATAACCAACTGGATGTTGGAGAAAATACCGGTGCTCTTTGGCAGGGGGTAGGTAATAACACACTCTTTTCAATGGGTATTGGATATGAAAACGGCCCTTTAAAAATAGCCTTTCGGCCTGCTTTTGTATATAACCAAAATGATTTTTTAGAAATAACCGGGGCACCTAAAAAACCCGGCTTATCTCGATACGCTATGCAACTGACCTGGATTGATGCCCCTCAGCGATTTGGTGAAGAATCAATATCCAATTTTGATTTGGGTAACTCTGTCATTCAATTACAACACTATGGTTTAAGGGCAGGTATTTCGAATGAACATCTCTGGATAGGGCCATCTCTAAAAAACCCGCTCATTCTTGGAAATAATGCACCGGGTTTTTTGCATGGTTTTCTGGGTACTCAAAAACCCTATCAATCAAAAATCGGTCAGTTTGAATTCTATTGGTTTTGGGGTGGATTGCAGGAATCAGAGTTTTTTGATGAGAATCCGGAAAATGATCGGCGCTATATTACCGGTATTACCATGAACTATTCCCATCATGCAGTTCCGGGGCTTAATGTGGGTGTTGCAAGGGTTGCCTATTCTGCTGCCAGGGGTGTTTCTTTTTCAGCAGGGGATCTGTTCATGGCATTTAAACCCCCAAAAGAAATAAATCAGGATGGTGAAACCGTGGCATTGCACGATTATCATGTTGCCATGACGTCTCTCTTTTTTCGATGGCACTTTCCGGAGGCCGGGTTTGAGGCATATGGTGAAGTGGGAGTCAACAATGATAAGCGTACAATCAGGGATTTGTTGGCAGAACCGGAGCTCAATAGAGCTTATACAATAGGGCTCTTGAAACGTTTTTCTCTGCCAAAAAATATGAAATTAGTTCTGAATACAGAATTGTCAACCCTTGAGAATTCATCGATTAGTTCGCAGTTTAGAGATGATCGAAATACCTGGTACACAGATGAACATGTGATCCAGGGATATACTCAAAAAGGGCAATTTTTGGGAGCCGGTATCGGCCCCGGATCATCTGCACAACATGCAAAACTTTCACTCTATCATCCTTTGGGAATGATTGGGGCCTCATTCACCCGGATTGCATGGCATGAAGACCGACTTTTTGATAACAAAGAGTATTTCAGAAGTGTGCAATTCCGGGAATCAGCAAGAATGCATGCGCTGCATGAAATTGAATTACGATATGGATTTCATTCACTCCTATTTCTGCCCTGGAATTTAGAACTTCAGGCAGATTTAAGGCTCACATCATTGGATAATCGTTGGCAAAGACATTTGAAAGACGACAAAAATACCAACCTGATGTTCACACTTCGCTATTTTTTGTCGGGATGGAGTCGGTAAATGTTATTTTTGTGAATTAGATGAGATTAATAAAATCATGAAGATACTCTCAATCAGTCATTCAGATTATTCAGGCGGTGCGTCCAGGGCGGCTTATAGAATACATGAAGCTTTAAGAGAACGGAATGTTGATAGTTTGATGCAGGTTACTATTTCAAGAAAGATGGATCATTCTGTTTTAGGCGCGAAATCACGTTGGCATTCACTATATGGTTTAATACGGAAAGAACTTACTCACACAGGTACAGATCTCCTTTTTGATAGTAAATACAACTGCTCTCCGGCCATTCTACCTTCCGGATGGCATTCATTTCTAAATAAATCGGATGCGGATATTATTCATCTGCATTGGGTGAACAATGAAATGATCTCAATAGCAGATCTTGGAAAAATACAAAAACCAATCGTTTGGACATTGCATGATATGTGGCCATTTTGTGGAGCAGAACATTATACAACATCAAACCGCTGG
>JBBDIH010000131.1:0-1076 GCA_040880505.1 Minisyncoccota bacterium | reverse complement strand
CATAGTAAAATAAGCACCAATGAGCATTTTTTTTGTTTTGCTTAGTTGCTCGTTTATTGGCACATACTCCGATACTTTATTGAAATGTTTTTCTAACTGGAATTCTAAGTTTTTATGGCGGTTAAAGAAATTAATGTGAACCTCTTGCAGTACACTTTCAGCTTCCTTTTCGGTGAGTTCTAATACCCTGTTAATTATTTTTTTAATGCGTGCTATACTAGGAATAAGGGCACGGGTTATAACACGTGAAGTATCCCGTTCTATTTTTGTTTTTCCACGTTTAACCAGCGGTTTAGCAAATGGTATATTGTTCATAATCTTATATTTACCGTGTTTTTATCATTCATAAATAGTTTATTTCGACAAAATTCTCCTGTAAACATCCAAATATCCTTCTATCATTTTTTTTTGGCTGAATTTTGAATTTGCCCATTCTCTGCAATAATTTCTGTCTATTGATTTTATATTATTTACAGCTTCAACTGCCTCATCAATTGTATTAACAAGAAAACCTGTTTTTGTATTATCAATTAATTCGGGCATTGAACCTTTATTAAATGCGATTACAGGTGTTCCGCAAAACATTGCTTCTGCAACACTTAATCCAAATGGCTCATCAAAATTTATTGGATGCAATAATGCAAAAGCATTACCTAAAAGCATATCTCTTTCTGTAGTTCCTGAATTACCAACATATAAAACATCGTCATTGTTAATGAAAGGTTTTATTTTGGTTTCAAAATATTCTTTATCTTGTATTAAACCTGAAATGATGAGTTTTCTTCCTGATTTTTTGGCAATTTGTATTGATTCAAGAGTTCCCTTTTCGGGGTGAATTCGTCCAAAAAATAACAAATAGTCTTCTTGAATCAATCTAAACGTAAAACCATCAGTATTTATGCCATTATAAACAGTTGCAATGTAGTCGAGTTCGGGGGTTCGGTCAGAATTACTTATAGATACATAAAAATTATCTGCATTATATTTTATATAAACCGGCAATATTTTGGGTGATGAAAAACCATGAATTGTGGTTACTATTGGGGTTTTTATTAGTCGTGAATAGCTAAGCGGCA
>JBBDIH010000130.1:3852-5437 GCA_040880505.1 Minisyncoccota bacterium | reverse complement strand
GAATTGATACTCTAATATAATTACAATGTATTTACATTTCAACAAAGGGAGAGAAGTTTTTTGAGCCACTTAACGGCGTGGTGTTTAACCGACTGATATTTAATGTACTACAGGGATCTCAACGATTCCAGTCGGTTAAAACACTTGTTAGCGGTACAACTTTAAGAACATTCTTTTTCAATCTTCTCAACTAAAAATTGTGGTACATCAAAATACTTCTGCAATTTATTAATTCCTTTGATTACCCAAGTCCGAGGTTTTTCTTCAAGTTTATATAGATCTTGCAAATCAGGACCTGTAAGACACCCAGATAAAACGAATTTTAATCGATCTAGTCTCTCATGTTTTTCAAGTTCAAAAACTTCCTCAAGCTCATTAATTATTAATCTTTTTTTCTTCTGATTTATTTCATCTTGAATACTATTTACTCTCTTAATTTCTTCTGAGTACATCTCGATAAATTCTTCTTTAACCCAATCATGAAAGCTTGTTATTTGATAATAGTACTCTTTCGTAACTTGCAATAAATCAATTTTCTTTTCGTGACTATTAATAAATTTCTTTGCTGTAGACTTCCAACTCTTATATAACAGAAGCTCACTTTTGTAAATAAACAAGGTCATTTCTGTTTTTTCTCCAACCTTTAACTCAGCTGATACTCGAGGCAAATGATAATGTTGACACATTTCTCTCAGTTTGTGAACAAACTGAATTACTCCATTATCAACAAACGTTTGCTTTACTCTTTTATCATATTCCTCGAATTGACCTTTGTTCTCATAAACTTTTGTATAAACCTTTCTTGAATGATCACGTAAGGAGATAGCACTTGCAACAAAATTGTGTAATCTGAAAGATACTTCTCTAAAAAGTAAATCAGATTTCCATCGAAATTTCCTATTAAATATTCTATCTCTAATTTCTGGTTTTTCAATAATACCTTCTAAAATATCAATAAAGTGCTTGTAATTTCGAGAGAAAAGTTGATGTGAATACTCTAGTCTATTTATTCTCGCAATTATCTCAACACCTGGTATTTCAGTTGTCTTCTTTTCAAGTTCTTCTATTTCTTTAAAAAGACTCATAGTGTGATTGTACCGCTAACGGTCTGGTGTTTCTGCGGCGCAGGTTCTCGGTTTTTGTTGAATTAACTAATTTAATTTCTTGCTCACAAACTTAAGTACGAACCCTATCTGCGTCCGCCTTGAATCGATTGTTAGCTGTTTTTTGCCCAAGGAACTAATTCTGTTGCCCCTCTGTAACCAGAATAGTCTAAGATATTTGAATATTTTCCGACATAATTTGATTGAGACAATAGAAAAAGTTCTAAAAACCAAGTTCCTAGAATCTTTGCTTCAAATATTATTTTTCCATCAGTAAAGTCATCACGTTTATTACTGGGCGGATGTACGATTTTATTACGAACTGTTGAATATAAATTCGGTCCACCTAGATTGAATCCTTTTCCAAGTGAATCTAAGTCCGAAAGCTTTGTTGGAGTATTAAGTGGTATCTCACTATATGCAAGTGATAATGAGAGGCAATCACCAGATGATAATTTCTTGTACCCGTCGATTGTTAAGAC
>JBBDIH010000130.1:0-3842 GCA_040880505.1 Minisyncoccota bacterium | reverse complement strand
CTTCTGTCAAAAATATCCAAGAAATAAGTTCTAAAGCAGTATGGCTGATAATTACAGCTGAGTAATTATTTACAGAACTGTGAATTGTATTGTACCAATAAATTATTTCCGCAATATGATCCTTAAAGTTTGTTGAATAACAGAAGTCATAAAAACCTGATGCAAATTCATTCAAATCAATTCTTGAGTCCGTAAACCAATTACTACACCTTTTCCAAGTATTTAAACTCTTGCTACCAATCTCATACCAAACCACTTCTCCATTAGAATTTTGACCCTCTGTAAGAAAAGTTGGTGTTGAGACTCCCTTACAAAACGAAAAAAGGAAGTAAAGAAAATTTAAAACTGATTTACATTCTTCAATAGAAAACTCACTTTTGTCTTTTTTTTGGAGAACACCGATGTGTGTAATTAAGAAACCGCCAGTTTTCTTTAACTCGTCGTAGTTATTCTTTGTAACAATTTGTTCTAATCTTAGATGCCACTTGCTAAACTCTATTTCTTGTTCACGAACTTCTTCGTTGAAGTTGACCAAGTTAAAGGCTATCGAATGAATTTTTTTATCTTCACCGAAAGTGATAGGAGAACTTGATAAGATAAAACTTGCAGAAAAGTTTTTACCAAGAGTGCTTTCTATCAAAAAAACGGAAGTAATTTTTCCAGACTCTAAGAATTTACATTTATCAATTCTTTCAGCGAAACCAAGCATGGATAATGCGTCAACGCTTTCGTCAACAAGCTCTAAATCTCCAGTAAAAACAAATTTTTGTTCGGGAAGAAACTTTTGAATTGCTGATACCTCACCCTTTGCAACGGCTTCATCATTTCGATCAAGTAGTTCAACTAAATATGAACCAACAATTATTTCTGAATTTGCTGTATGGTTTTTAATCATTTTGTGAAACTTTTAAAAACAGCTAACGGTTTGGCAAATAAGCGGCGCGGCTATGTTCTTGAATGCAAGCAACTAGACGCAAACGCGTCCGCTTGATTTGCTTTGTTAGGTGCTATTTTGGTTTTAATGAAATTACTGATATAAAAGCCCGTTGTGGATTTTCAGGAACTCTTCCAGATAAACCTGGCGTTAGTTCCATTCTTATACCATCTGATTTTTCTTCATATTCTATATAATTCAACTCTTGAACTTGAAGGTCAGTTACTGAAGCTTGGTCTTTGTGCGCATTTAAAAAATCGTTCTTTAAAAAATCACTTGTTGGTGCTTCACCTCGATCAACAACCTGCAAGACACCGCCTGGTTTTAAAACCTTATCAGCCAATTCATACACTTTATTTTGTACTCTAAGTCTATACTCTCCAGATGATTTTATTTTACCAGCTAACTGGTAGCAAGCATATCTATGTTCATGAGTGCCAATTAACCAAACTGTGATAGCATCAAAATATCCACTAAGCTTATGAATGTCGTCGAAACATGGTTCGGTTAGTATGTCAGATTCCACCAATACTATTTTATCTTTAGAGTTATATTTGATCTCTCTATAAGAGTATGAGTGTAAAATCTCATCATGTTCAACAGAAATTCGAGCTATCAACTCTGGATTAATATTTATTTTATTATATATATTTGCCTTTGCTGATTTCAAGCAGTCAATATTTTCATCAATTCCGACAATTTGAATATCATTACCATGAAACTCTTTGTAAAGCTCAATTAAACCGTTACCAGTACCAGTTCCGACATCAAGGATTTTTTGGGGGTCAAAATTAGATAGTTGTTTAGCCATCCATTTGTAATAATCTTTGTCAAAGAAAAACTTTGAGGTATTTGACCACTGTTTTTCATATAACATTTTAGCTATTTGTAATTTTTTATCAGGCTTAGCACTTTCGAGCTTTAGATGGCAGTGCTTATATTTTAAGCCGCTGCCACATTTGCAAAGAGAAATTCTATCCTGTTTCATGAGTGATTTTAGTTGATGCACCTAACGGCTTCCGTTTGTACAGCCAGGCGCCCAACTTTGAAGTTTAGCAAGGAACGTGAACCAGTCATGTACTGTATTAAAAGTCAATCTTCTATATTGTATTTTTTTTCAATTCTGAACTTATTGAGACCTCCATCAGCATGAATTCTTTTCAATGCTTCAATAGTCTTTTCTTTGATCGATAACTGTTTTTTGCTTGGATTCTGAAATTCACCGAATTTGATTAATCGTCTTATATAAGCATCTAGATCTTCGGACTTTGTTTCTCTAATAAATTTCTCATAGTCATCAATTGAATGGTTTGCTAATTCATCTTCATCATTTCCACCCCAACCAGATGCGTAAGTAATCTTTTTTATAATCTCTTCTATAGATCTTACTTCTTTATTTTCTTCTCTAAGTAGGTTTATTCTCTTTCTCATCTCATCCGTTTTAACCTCAAACGACATAGGAAGCCTATGAATGTTTTTAGTTAATATATCTTTGAATCTTTCCTGATTAACCTCAAAATATTCCTCAAGTAATTCTTTCTTTTTTTCCGATTCACCAAGTTCTTCGAGAAATTGAATAGAACTCTCGAAATTGCGTGGGTCAATTTGATCAAGGTTCTTCTTACAACCATCGTACATTAAATCAATGAATTTATCTTCGTCATTTTCATAGCTATTATGATAATAATCCCATGCTTTATTGTAAGATTTCAATCTTTCTCTATTCTCGACATTATCTTCAAAATGGTTTTTTAATTCATCAGTTAAATGAGGTTCTACAAAGCCAAATTCAATCAGCTTAAGTAAAATATTTTTTAATTCTTCATTATGTACATTTATATATTTAGTAGCCAGTTGAGAAGCTTCTTTTTCTTTATCACTGACATCATCTCTAGTAAAAAAGAGACTATAAGGATTAGTGTTTATAAGCTTTTCATAAGCTGGCAGTTTTTTGTTTTGGCTAAATCTACCTAATGTATATAGAGCCAAATCAGGTAATATTTCAGTTAAAGTTGTATGACTTGTTCGATCAAGCAAAAAATTAATATTTCTCTTCAATTTTTTTATTGCTCTCATATTTCTGAGTTCGATATTATTTGCTATATCTTTTATCGTATCTATGAAGCCATCATATTTTTCTTCATTAAATATGCTTTCTATGATGTTTTCTATTTTAGGTTCATATAGAAATTCGATGTCTACATTCTTTTCTATATGATTTATAAGTTCATCATATTCATTCTTTATGTTAGAAATGATAATAACTTTGTTGCCCTTCTGTTTTAAATCATTTACTAGTCCAAAAATTTCTTCAAATTGATCAGATACTCCCTTGTCACTATTTCTACTTATTCGCTCAAAATCATCTAACACAATTATTGAATCATTAATCTTTGAAATAGAATAATCCACAAGTATATCACCCACATAATCTTTGATATAGGGAGACTGAGAAACAAAATTGGAGGCTTTCTTTCCTAAAGACTTTGCCCGATCAAATATTGATTTTGATGTTTTCTTCTCTTGTATTGAATCTGAACTGAATATAATTTTTCTATAAACATCTGAAGTATCTTTTGCTCCATATAATGATACTTTTGAATAATATAGATAGGCAGCATTTGTTTTCTTGAATTGATCTTCATACAAATTCCAAAAATAGGTTTTACCAATTCCCCAATCCCCTTTTAGAAGGAACACATTATCATATTCACTCTTTATAAACCTATTTAAAATAGATATTAAGTTTTCCATGGATTAATTGGTTTGAAATGAATGCACCTAACGGTCTGGCGGTTGTGCGGCGGGGCTGGATTAATCCCATCGATCAACCAACCACAACTCGATCGTACGAACCGCTTGTTAATGGCCGTACTGACTATTGGGTTGATTCGATGATCTCTTTAAC
>JBBDIH010000129.1:0-1079 GCA_040880505.1 Minisyncoccota bacterium | reverse complement strand
GACCATATGGTTGCCGCAATCATAATTCCGGCCGCAAAACCCAAAGCAGTATCTAAAAATTTTCTACTGACTCCTTTATTAACAAAAACAACTGCAGCGCCAAGTGCCGTAGCAAGCCAACACATCATGCCGGCTAAAAAGGCCTGCCAAAGAGGATGTAATTCAAAAAACCAGGTTGCGATAGATGTCTCTCCCATAGATGAATAAATTAGTACATGATCTTATTAGACAATATAAATATAAATGTTTGATTGCTCTAATAAAATATTTCGATATATATTTTTATATTAAGCGATGGCAAGTCAAACAATAGAAAATTACCTCAAGGCTCTTTATAATCTTTCCAACGATGTGGATGAGATCAATGTGACAGATTTGGCAAAAAGTATGGACGTCAGTTTGCCCAGTGTAAACAGCATGGTCAAGAAACTTGCTAAAATGGGGCTCATTTTATACGAGAAATATAAACCTCTTCAAATCACAGATCTCGGAAAAAAAGAGGCAGCACTTATAATAAGAAAACATCGGCTTACAGAGATGTATCTGGTTGAAAAGATGGGTTTTGGTTGGGATGAAGTACACCACATTGCAGAACATATTGAGCACCTTGAATCACCCGAATTCTTTGACCGGGTAGATGAATTGTTGGGTTTTCCAACCCATGATCCACACGGCTCACCCATACCGGATAAAAATGGACATTTTGAATCGATGGACTTGCGCAAGCTATCTGAATGCAAAGTCGGGGACAAGGTAATAGTGAAAGCGCTTGGTTACACATCAGAGGATTTTTTAAAATATTTAAACAGCAAGGAATTCACACTCAACCTCCAATTGAAAATTTTAGCTATTGAGTCTTTTGATAATAGTATGACCCTATCTTACGAAGGTCACCCGGAAGAGGTGTTTTCAGAAAAAGTGTGTGATAAGCTACTGGTGATGATCTAAAATCCTCAATTTGTTATTTACGGTGGTTCTGTTTCAAAAATCTGACCTCAGTATTCAGTTGGCACACCTACATCACCGTTCATGAAATTTGTGAGAATCTTCCAATCCGGAGGGTGCCAAAAATGGATAAA
>JBBDIH010000128.1:0-5466 GCA_040880505.1 Minisyncoccota bacterium | reverse complement strand
GTATGTTTACCATAATGACCTTCCCTCAAAAAAGTTGCCCTTAGAACCTTGAGAATCTAAACTGTTATTAAAAATATAACTGTATTATCTTAGTAATCGCTATGATTAGAATAATCTATATTTTTTAATTTAAACTAATACTAATAATTGATGGGTCTATGAGATATTTAGTTACAGGTGGTGCGGGGTTCATCGGCAGCCACTTATCCAACAAATTACTTGAAAAAGGCCACGAAGTCAGAGTTCTTGATAATTTATCTTTTGGGGATAAAAATAAATTACATGAGGGTATTGAGTTGTTGGTTGGAGATGTTCAATCCAAAAAAGATTGCATGAAAGCAACGGATCGTGTTGATGGTATTTTTCACATGGCCGCATTTTCCAGAAGTGGCCCCTCCTTCGATAAATCTGAAGTGTGCCACGACAATAACGTAACCGGCACCTTGAATATCCTAAATGCTGCAGTTCAGAGTCACGTAAAAAGAGTGGTGTATTCCGGCAGTTCGACCTACTATGGAAATACGTTAGGAGCCCAAAAGGAAGATATGCCCGGTGATTTCCTAAACTTTTATGGACTCACAAAATATATTGGCGAATTATATGTTTCGCAATTTCACAGAAATTACGGGCTTGAATTCAACACATTACGCTATTTTAATGTATATGGCCCTGGACAACCCACAACCGGTGAGTATGCACTGGTACTTGGTATCTTTTTGAATAGACTAAGAAACGGTCAAAAACTGGAAATTCATGGATCAGGAGAGCAGCGAAGAGATTTTATACATGTTTATGATGTGGTTGAAGCAAACATAAAAGCAATGGAATCGAATGTATGCGGCGAAATATTTAATATAGGTTCAGGGGTGAATCATTCAATCAATGAAATTGCTAAGCTGTTTCCACTTGATAGATATTATACTGAAAAAAGATCCGGTGATGCTGAAGAAACACTGGCTAATATTGAGAAAGCGATTCAGCTCTTGAATTGGAAGCCTGAAATTACTATCAATGAAGGACTGGCCAGCTTAATGAAAAATCTATAGCATGAATATCAGTATCCTTACTGCCGTCTATAATGAACAACATATAATAGATACGATAACATCATGGATTAATTATCTCGAATCGTCTGATTTCATTGATAAGTTTGAGATTGTTATTTGTGATGACCATAGTGATGTTGAATATTTTGAGAACCTGAAAAAATCGCTAACAGGAAATCGAAAGGTGGTATTGTTGCGAAATCAAAAAAATGAAGGCCCAGGCTACTCTTTTTCAAGATGTATTCAATCTGCACGATTTGACTATTCACTGATAACGGATTCCGATGGTCAATTTCCTATTGAAAATCTTGATAAAATTTTGGAACTGTATAAGCAGTACGGTAACAATAAGCTGATTGTTTTTACACATCGTGACAAAAAGTATGACAATTTTATAAATATTTTTGGGCAGAGAATCTCTAATTTTCTCTGTAATTTTATATACAAGACCTCTCTCAACGACTTTACTTCTGCATTTAAGTTTGTACCTACTTTGCTTTTAAAAAAAGTCAGTTTTGACGCCAGGTACATGAACTACTCACTGGATCATACTGCTAAACTGATTGAAACAAAGCAAGAATTTATTGATGAATCCATAACATGTGAAGAAAAAGAACCGAGAAAACGTGGTTTATTTAAAGAAATAGTACGGGCAAGGGATCGCTGTTTATATATCCATCATCTTTGGTACAGATGTTTCCTGTTAAAAAGGAAGGTTCTTTTTCATCACCACGATGAATAACTAACATATTTTATTAACACTTATGAATGTAGTTCTATTTACAGGCGGCAGAGGAAATGCAAATCTTATAAACTATATCAAGGACTTATCTTATGTTAATCTGAGCCTATTAATTAATGGATATGATGATGGATTATCCACGGGTACAATACGAAGTGCCAATATGGGAATGCTTGGCCCATCTGATTACAGAAAAAATTTCACAAATATTCTGGATAGTTTTTCAACAACTAATTTGAATATTAAAAAGATATTTGACTATAGGATCAGCAAGAGTGAATGCCGTTTATTACTAAAAGATCATCATTCATTACTGGATAAAATTCTTTATGAGAAACGACTTGATGCCAGAAGTGAAAAGTTTATACGTACTTATTTCAGTTTAGGTACAAAAAAATTATTAACCCATACAAAAGAGATCGATCTGCTCAATGATTTCAGCGTTGGAAATATCATAATCGGTGGCCTGTATGATAAATATCAAGACTTTAATGCAGCACTGAAAGTCCTTACTGATTTCTTTGACCTGAATGCAAGATTAATTAATGTCTCTATTCACGATGACTCCAAACTTGTCGCTTTTGACAAAAAGATGAATTTTCTCTCAAATGAAGCCGATATTGTGAATTATCGAGAGGATGAACCTCTCAAAGATTTTTACCTTCTCTCATTATCCAGGTTTCTGAAGTTAGACAAAGAAAAAGATTACAAACCAAATGGAATAGAGGCTTTATCCATTGTTCCAGAAATTTCAACGGAGGCAAAAGACGCTATTTTAAATGCTGATTTGATACTGTTTGGTACGGGTACTCTGTTTTCCTCTCTTCTGCCATCCTATCGGATTTGTAGATATGTAATAAAAGAAAGCAAAGCCCGTAAGGTTTTGATTGTAAACAATGATTACGACAATGATATCAAAAATATCAGACTTGATGAATATACTCATCTGATATTGCGTGAATTTGAGACTCAGGAAATCAGCTTTTTTGACCGGATTATTGCAGATAATCACTCTGCAGTTATCCAACAGGGAAACGATGATTATTCTAATCTAATCAAAGCAAATGTTGCAAATCCAAATCGAAAGCACAATGGATACAGACTTTGGAGTACCATCACAAAATCACTGGATCAAATAGATGGTAAATGCCGGGTAAAAATTATCCATCCGGATGAAATGTCTGATCAAATCAAAAAAATATATCAGGAAGAGATTGATGTATATAACGGGAATTCAATTGGCGAAATTGAATTTTCATTTGGTGATGAGAATGCAACCGATTATAACTACTATCTGATACTCGATACTTCCGGTAAAATTAATTTGCATGATATTGAAAATTGGATCCAATTTGCGAATAAATTTAATTTCAGTTGTATTTTCGGATCTCGATTTTATTCAAGAAAGCAGCTAATCTTTTCATTTAAAAAGAAATTGGTCGAATCAAAAAGTGTCTACTTATTGTCTATGTTGACATCCAATATCGTTAGTTTTTTCTATTTTTTAAGGTTTTTTAATTTCGTTGCAGATCCCTTCAGTGGTATCTATCTAATGAAAGCGGATAAAGATTATCGTTATAAAGGAGTCTCAAATTTTTTAAAATATATTAATAAAAATAAGATTGAAATCTTATCTCTTCCGATCACATACCGGACCTATAAAAATGTAGATTATATGAAGAAATCAGTTACAACAATCAAAAATATTCTTAAACTATTTATATATAAAATGTCATGAGCACAGAACATAAGAGTAAATGGCTTGTCACCGGCGGCGCCGGATTTTTTGGAATACATATGTGTCGTTATCTTGCAGAAAATGGAATTCAGGTTGTTTCTTACGACAGAGACCCCTTCCCTGAAAAAGAACATCTGCCCGGTATAGAAATTGTAACAGCGGATATACACGACCATCAAAAATTAAGCGAAGCCCTGACCGGTGTAGATTTTGTGATCCATGCCGCCGCAGAACTCGCTTTGGCCGAACCATCTAAAATCTTTCGGACAAATGGTGAAGCGGCACAGGATATACTGGACGTTTGCAATAAATGCGGTGTAAAAAGGTTGGTCTTTACCAGCTCCTGTGCTGTTTATGGTACGCCCGATACACATCCCATTTATGAAGACTCACCCATAAATCCAATGGGCGTCTATGGCAAAGCTAAACGCATCGCAGAAGATATTTTACTGAACTATCATGGAGTGGAGACTATCATCATCAGGCCAAAAAGTTTTATTGGAACAGGCAGGTTAGGAATCTTTCAGCTCTTTTTTGAATGGGTTGAAGAAGGGCGTAAAATTCCCATATTTGGAAATGGTGAAAATCGTTTTCAACTGCTTGAAGTAACGGATCTGGCACACGCCTGTTATTTAGCCGCAATGAAGGGCAGGGACAAAGAGATCTATAATGTGGGCTCCACAGAATTTGGAACTGTAAACCATGATCTGACAGCTTTTCTTGATCATGCTGATACCGGAAGCAAACTTATTCACTTTCCCTCCAAACCTCTTAAATTTATACTGTCTATACTTGAAAAACTGAAGATCTCTCCTATTTATAAATGGGTGTATGATACAGCCGACAAAGATAGTTTTGTCTCTTCCGATAAAGCCATTGAACATCTGGGATGGCAACCAAAATACTCAAATATTGACGCACTTATTTCCACCTATGACTGGTATCTGGGTGAAGGCAAAATTATGGCTCAAAGTTTTGGTACCGGCCACAGGGTTGCATGGAAACAGGGGATTATTCGTTTTGTAAAATATTTATTTTAGTGGCCTCAGGTACCACTCATCTCCAAAAACATCCCCAAGAAGGATGTCGTTTTCAAAATCAGCGTCAGGGTAGTCGTAGTAGTACAATAAGTAGTCTGCATCGTCCGGAACGGGCAAAACACCGTGAATAAACGAATTGATCGGATAGAGTGTCCTGCTGAAATTCTCGCCAAAAAGAGGGTATTCATAGTTTACACCTCCATGCAGATATACCGCTACAGCAGCATTTTTTGGTACAATATTCTCAAAGGCTACGATCGGGTCATGATAAGGGCCCAACCGTGTCAACTGACTGATACGGTCTTCCAGAAATAGAAACCTAAATTCATAGCTGTTTATTGAACTCTCTTCATCAGATTCAACCGGATAAAAACTACCTGATTTCAATATGACCCCTGATAAGGCAGATACCGAACCCAATGCAATTATAAAGAGCAGATATAATTTCAACAGCTTAACTTTAGTTTTCAAAATAAGTCCCGCTGATGGCAACATAAAAATAGCAGCTATGTTAAAATACCTGCCTCGCCACGGATCGTAAGGCCCGGCAAAGGATTGCAGCAAAAAGAACACAATCGCCGCTATGGCAAGTATTTTCAGCCCTCTTGGTACATCCTTTGCAAAGATGGAATAGAAAAAAGTTAACCAGACCAGCCCGAAACCGAAAACACCCCAGTATGAAAAATCTTCACTTGTGGCGGGCATTTTAAAGTAATTAAACTGAACCCTGGAAGCTTCCGGATCTATCACGTAATGAATAAGAGGGTTATTGCCGGAATAGGTTATGAGTTTCGTTTCAGATGATCCCGGCTCTTCTGAGTCTGGATCAAACTGTGGCATACTGACATGTTGATCAAACTCTTCCTGAGAGTAACCCCGGAGACGCATTTGAATTCTTCT
>JBBDIH010000127.1:0-1087 GCA_040880505.1 Minisyncoccota bacterium | reverse complement strand
GTTTGATTTTTCATGCTGCCCAAACCCGAATATCCGGTGAATCAATTGTGGTATACTCTTCTTCCATGGACATTTAAACCTCTATCCACAACATTCGTGGTAGAACCATCATAATAAGCAATCATTTTTAAATTTAGGTTGTTATGCCTTTAAATGGATGATCGTTGGTTTTCAAATTCAAATTTTGTTAATTAACTTATCAGAATCTACAAAGTGAAAAATAAAAAAAATGAAAGCATTTAGGTTTAGGACAAAAATTTCCAATTCCGGGACTATACAGCTTCCGAACATTCCTGATCTTTTTGATCAAGAAGTTGAAATAATCATATTGCCAAAGGAAAAAATTAATAAAGAGCCGATGAAAGCTAGTGCATTTGTCAAGAAATGGGCAGGCTTCCTTCAAGGCATAGATATTGAAAAACAAAAGTTTGATTATTTGTCCGAAAAATACAAATAATGGAAAAAGTACTTTTTGATACCAATGTAATTCTTGATATTGCCCTGAAGAGAAATTCTTTTTTTGACCACGCTGTCCAAATTTTTGGCCTTACAGATCAGGGAATCATCCAAGGATACATTACTGCCTCTACAATTACTGACATTTATTATATATCAAAAAAAGAGAAAGGTCACGATTTGGCGTTGGAGTTTATTTCCAACGTAATCGAAGTTGTGGAAGTAATTGGAGTAGATAAGAATATTATTGTTAATGCCATCAAATCCAACTTTAAAGACTTTGAAGATGCTGTTCAAGCTTCTTCTGCAGCTTCCAATGGTATTGAAACTGTGATTACCAGAAATGTAAAGGACTTTGAACATTCCAATTTAAAAGTTTTTTCACCTTTGGAATTTCTCAAAAAGAAAATTTAATAACCTCAATTGTCTTATTTTTTAAAAAATTGACGAAACCGGTATCATCAGCAGGGCGGATATTGTCCTGAAGGATTCGGGAATCAAACTGAGGGTTGCCGATCGGTTTCGGGTCAATGAAGAGGGTGATATCATAGAACAGGAAAATCATTTTGATACAAGTCCGTTGCTGGGTAGTGTACCGTAAAGTTTCTGCTATTTTATGCCGTTGTCCTGT
>JBBDIH010000126.1:0-1092 GCA_040880505.1 Minisyncoccota bacterium | reverse complement strand
CTAATTATATAAAAATTATTCAGCCAAGGCGATTAATTTACCAATTTATTCCAGGGTGATATTGAGCATTTGAATACTCACCAGCCCAGTCAAAATTTCGGAATGCATCCCTCCATTTGAGCAAATTATTAAAGCTTTTATCCAAGAGCTTTTTGTTTTGGTATAATTCAAATAAATTAATATGCCTCGTAATAAATTATTCGCAAAATTAATAAATAAAATAAATCGTTTTTGGTGGTGGTTTATTAATCCTAAAACACAAGGTGTGAAAGTATTTTTAATCAATAAAAACAAGATTTTACTTGTAAGATTAACTTATTATCCAAATACTTGGACTTATCCTGGTGGGGGTGTTGATAAAGGAGAAGATTTAAAGTCGACAGCATCACGTGAATGTATTGAGGAAGTAGGAATAAAGCCAGAAAAACTTAAGTATATTGGTTCGCTTGATTTTGATCACGAATATAAAAAAGACACAGTTCATATTTTTATTAGTAATCTTTCAGAAAAAGTTACTCCATTGATTGATGGTAAGGAGATTGCTGAAGCACGTTGGTTTTCTTTAGATGATCTCCCTAATATAGGTAGAAACGCCAAGAAGATGCTTGATCTTTATTTAACTAAAACAGTTTGAAATGCATCTCATATAGTGATCAAAAATAATTAAAGTCCTTATCCAAGGGTTTTTTGTTTTGGTATAATTTAATTGATGAATAATAATAGTGACTTAGAAAAATACAATGATGAACTTTCAGAAATTTATGATGAAGTAACTAAGCAACCAAAGTATGGTTGGAATACTCCAAATAAAGTATTTGAATATGTGAGAGATTATCTAGTTAAGCATTCAAAAGTTTTAGAGCTCGGGGTTGGTACTGGTCAAACTATAAAACCTGTTTCTAAAATAACAACTAATTTAGTTGGTGTTGATATATCACAAGAGATGATTAAGAAGGCAAAGAAAAAAGTTCCTGAAGCTGATTTTTATAATTTAGATTTAAGCAGTAACTTTGTTAGTGAAAAAGATTTTGATTTAGTTATAGCATCAGGGGTAACAGAATTTGTTGAAAATATAGGTTTTTTATTCAAAAA
>JBBDIH010000125.1:0-5652 GCA_040880505.1 Minisyncoccota bacterium | reverse complement strand
CAATTGAGAATATGAGCATTATAATAAATAGTATTGCTTTCATGTAGTATAGTTTGTATATACCTATAATTTCTTGATCTTAACTTTATTAACAATACTTAAACTAAAAGATGGAAAAAGACAAGAGGTAAATAGACTGCTTAAGATACAAGTTATCTGATTCCATTATCATATGTTTCTGTAATTACCACAGAAAACAGGGAACTAGCAATTAGCATAATGATTGATATTTTTCTCATCTTAGTAATAGTTAAATTAAAACTTATGTTTTCCTCACCCTCAAACCTTTTGAGAGATCTTGGGGGTGAGTTTTTTTGAATTTTACGTCTGGAAAGATTCTCCAACTCCCCTTTGAAATATGTGCCTGGCACATTCTCAAAAACTGCAAAGAATATTCCTGTTTCTTAATTAAATTTTAGGAAGGGCTGATTGAATCGAAGTATTGCAGGGGTGCAAAACGAGGATACAGATCGAACTCTTCAGGCTTTGTTTAAAAAAATTAAAAAAGTATCATGTAAAAGTCAAGCAATTGATTACTAAAATGTTGCATAACATGCAACACCCCGCATTTAGTACTTCTGCAACATCTGAGATCGTGTGGTGGGGATCCCAAGAGTGATATTCACCTCAATGGTAATGGTTGTTTTATAATTGATGTATCCAATTTTCCTAACTAAGGATCTGGTAGAGAGAATTACTCCTTACAGTCATGAGGGAGTTCATGAAACTTTTGCTCGGCGTCAGCCAATTCTCTCTACGGTAGGCTCCGATTAGGGATATTATGTGAGGCCCAATCGTCAAATCCAGACAATCCGCATCAAACACCCACCAGTTAATGTGATGAGAAGCTCAATTATCGGTTTTATAAATAATTCATAATTCAACTATAATTACTTATCAGATTGCTTATATCCAATTCTAGAACGTTTCTTAAATGCCAATTCATCTTCTTTCATCTTTTCGAGTTGATTCAAGTGCTCAAACAATATTTGAATATTGATATTTACTCGTTCCTGGAGGATCCGGAAGGATCCTGGCAGAGAATCATTAATAGCAGAAAAGAACGATACGAGAACACTTTATTCCCGGAATTAAAGGGGGCTTACTTTTAAAAGCGAGAAAAATCACGCCTGTAAATCAGGTGTTTAAAATAAGATATTAACTAAAGTCCGGTTTTACCGGACAACAATGAAAAAAAATAGCAATAAGGCTTGACTTATGTTGTTTTTTACATTAAATTTATTTAGGAATTCTATCCAAGTACACCAATACTTGACTCTTTCTTACTATGCCTAAAAAAGGTATTATTGTTTCAGTTATTCTTATTTGCACTCTAAAATTAATAAAATGAAGAGATCATTTTTTTCTTTAATTATTTTATTACCGTTTTTTTCAATTCTAAATTCTCAAGTCAAATACACTTCATCAGGAAATTTTGGAATTGGAACTCCTGAACCCTTAAGTATATTATCTGTTAACAATGTTGGTAACTCAGGTTACACCTCTTACTTTCAAGATACAGATTATCAGCGAGTAGCAATGTTCAAGCTATACGATCCTGCTAATACAGGCACTAATTATAATATCTCTCTGATGGGTCATGTATCAAACTTGAGTGCAGGTAAAAATGTTGCAGGATATTTTTCCACTTTTCAGTCTACTTTGCATTCAGGAAGAACAATCTGTTTACGTGCAGTTACAGGAAATGGTTTAGATAAATATAATATTGGAGTATATGGTGAATTAATGGGATCAAGGAAAGGTTCTGCAATTGTTGGTTCAATAATGGGAGAACCTACGATAAATGGGTACTATGCTGGTTATTTTGACGGAGATGTCAAAATTACTGATTATTTTAGTCTATGGGTTGGATCAACACATTATACATCCGACATCAGATTGAAGCAGAATGTTATAAGTCTAGAGTCAAATCAAGGATCATATGATAATCTAAATAAAATTAAAGCTCTTGAGGCAATTCAATATCAATATTTAGATAGAGAGACCTTACGTGAATCTCCAGGAGAAACAAATGATACAACATCAATAGTAAGGAAACAAGATGATAGAGTTCATATTGGATTATCAGCACAAGAGTTGCAGAAAATAATTCCTGAACTAGTTGAGCAAGATTCAGAAGGGTATCTCGGAATAGATTATATTGGAATAATACCTATATTAATTGAGTCAATTAAAGAGCAGCAGGTATTAATTGAAGAGTTACAAATTGAGTTAGGAATAGAAATTGCCAATCAAAAAAAGAGCATAACAGCAATTGAAGGAAATGTTAATGAAACAAATTCAGCAAGATTAAATCAAAATATTCCAAATCCATTTAATAATAACACAACAATCAAGTATGTTGTCCCATTAACTGCCAACAGCAGTACAATAAATCTCTATGATCTAAATGGTAAGCAGTTGAGGAGTTTTGATATTTCTCCTATTGGAGAAGGAGAATTAACTATCCCTGCCTTTATGTTAGAACCTGGTATTTATATCTATAATTTGATTATTGATGGAATCATTGTTTATTCAAAGCAAATGATCATTACTGATTAACTAATACTGAAATGAAGAATTATGTCATTGGATGAGTAAACTCTCTTAACTTTAACTAACAATTTGTCCTATATGATTTGAATATAAACTTGGAGAAAAATAATGAAAATTTCAAATATTATAATATACCTGGTCTTGAGCTTTTTATTGCCAATAGGTGTAAATGCGCAGATTGACACAAAAATAAAAAAGATAGCGCTGACATCTGATGAAAGCAAACTACTAAACAACCATCTCAGAAATTATCAAGCCTTTTCCATGGATGTGGAATCAGTAAAAACAAAGATAAAAAAGGATTACAAGTGTGAATTTTTATTCGAATTGGATGAAATCAATAATTGGGAATTTGATCTTCTGTTAAATGATTTGCGAGGTCAGAATTATAAAGCTGCGTATACAACTGATTCAGGTAGATTTGAATATAAAAAATATGTGCCAAATACGTTTAAAGGGTACACAAATAAAGGAGATATTGCAAGATTTAATATAGATGATGAGAGTTTTCATGGTGCTATTTTTGAGGGAAATAGTATCAAAATAGTACAGGAGGCTAAACAATTTGATAAGAAGTTTTCACGTGGTTTGTACTTAATATATGATTTAACTGATTTAATTAGCCAAGAATACAGTCTTCTTGGTGAAGACTTCATCATAGCGGAAAGTCAGAAAACAATTGAATCAATTTCTTTACCAAAAGGAACTCATTGTTCCTATTACCTGCAAATACTTGCTGATTCAGACTATGAGTTATATCAAGAGCTCAATTATAGTATTTCAGAAGTATATAATAAGATATTTTCCATCTTAAATGTAGTTGAAGGGTATTATGAAGAAACTTTTGAATTAAGATTTGTTGTGTCTTACCAAAATGTTTGGACAACATCATTAGATCCATATTCATCTTTATTGGGATCCGTTATTCTGACAGAAATTAGAGATGAGTGGGCAGGAGTTCCATTCTCTGTCATTCCAAGAGATATCGTACACCTTTTTACAGCAAAAAGTGGATTAGATGTTGGAGGAATGGCATATCTTGGGACATTGGGTACAACTCAATCTGTTGGATTTAGTTCTTATGTAAATAGCTATATTGATGCTACAATTGCAACTACAGCTCACGAAATTGGACATAACCTGAATGCTCCTCACCCGCCTTCAAATATATGCAGCAATGGTGATTATATTATGTGTCAAGGTGTAATTGGGAGTAGTGAATTTTACGCTTCAACTCAAAATATCATAAACAGTTTTTTAAATAATAATCAGTATACATTAAATAACCCCGTTGATGACAATTTATCTTTATCCGGTACTGTTTCCGGATTTAACGAATTCCAAGCAAGTAATAGTATAATATCAACACAAACTATATCTAGTGGATTCACTATTTATAAAACAGAAGAGGTGATTCTGAATGTTGGATTTGAAGTTTATTCCGGATCAATTTTTGAGATTATTATTCAAGATTCAGGATGCGATTAGTTTCTGTAGAAAGGATGGTACATATAATAATTCGAATCAATATTTTTGTATGTCCATAATTATGTTAAACTTTAAAAAATGATTAGAAATTTTATTATATTACTGTTGCTCACCTTTTTAATCCAAGGTTATTCCCAGGAAGTAATCATACCTGACTCAAATTTTCTAACTGTCCTTATTGAAATTGGCGTTGATTCCAATGGAGATGGAAAGATAAGTTATGATGAAGCAAGTCTTATCAGAGAATTAAGAATAGATAACCATCAGATTGCTGATTTGAATGGGATTGCAGCATTTACTAATATTGAAATTTTGGATTGCAAAAATAATATTTTGGATAGCATTGACCTTTCGGCTAATTCTATGCTAAAAGAATTATACTGTCAAAATAATGATTTAATCTATTTGAATGTTTCGCAAAATACTCATTTAGAAGTAATTGAATGTAATTCCAATTCTTTAGATTATCTCGATTTATCAAAGAATATTTCATTGTCAATACTTTGGTGCAATAACAATGAATTAACGGAACTTGACGTCTCAAATAATGTGGATCTAAAAACTCTGGTTTGTGGCAATAATCTGTTGTCTGAAGTGGATATTACAAAGAATAAGTCACTGATTATTTTTTATTGTTATAATAATTTTCTTGCTGATTTTGATTTATCTCAAAATTCATTGCTTGAAATATTAAATTGTAGTGGCAATTTGCTATCCAATTTAGACGTTTCTGAAAACCCTAGAATCTATTCCTTAGCATGTGATACTAACAATCTTAACCATTTAGATTTATCAAATAATAAATGGATCACACATCTATTTTGTAGAAGCAACGAGTTAACATCACTTTTACTTCATGAGGAGAGTATACTACAGTACATAGATTGTTCAGATAATCTGCTGGATAGTATTAACCTGTCGAATTGTGATAATCTATTATCCTTAGTTTGTAACGACAATAATCTAACTGGTTTAATATTGAATAATAGTGAATTGAGATGGTTAATTTGTTCAAACAATCAAATTACTAAATTAGATGTCTCCAATTGTGTTGAGCTGCTAGAGCTTATAAGTTCAGGAAATATGTTGGAAACACTGGATCTTTCCAGGAATACTAAACTTACAAGTTGTCGAAGTAATTCTTGTGGAATCATTGACCTTTCAAATATGCCAGGATTAAACAGAGTTTGTGTGAGTATCGTACCCTTCCCAACTCCTGAGATGATTACTTCAGTTAATACATCAGGGAGTCCCAATGTATATTTTGAAGCATGTAGTCTAAATGCTACAGACCAATTAAATTATTCAAGATTCGCTGTCAAAATTTTTCCTAATCCCACGAATGGTCTCTTAACAATTGAAACCGACATCGCTGATAACTATTGGATCGAAATCACATCCATGAACGGACAACTTTATCATAGATCAGAAATGAAAGGCATGCAAAAACAATTGGATCTGTCACATTTAGAATATGGTTTGTATCTCCTGGTTCTTCAATCAAAAGGACTAATTAGAACCATAAAACTAGCAATATTTTAGTTTTCTATAAATTTACTATCAGAGAGAGACTGATTCGTATCATTTCAGCCAGAGACATGAGCAAAA
>JBBDIH010000124.1:0-1120 GCA_040880505.1 Minisyncoccota bacterium | reverse complement strand
TAGAAAAACTCCTGACTTTGTAGTTATAAGCGACTCCACAAAATTTATCCATTTATATTTAGGCCCTCGGGAGGCCTAAATAATTGTGGATAACTTTTATGGTAAAATGAAAACGTGAATAATAAATATAATTACTCTAATTTTTCGTCTTCTGATTATAATTTTGATGGATTTGATGGGCCAAAACAGGGTGAAAAAGTATTAGACTTTAAGGCAAAAACCTTAGACGGGAAGGAAGTTAAGCTTTCTGACTATTTTGGAAAGCCTTTGGTTTTGGAGATGGGTAGTTTTACTTGTCCTGTATATGCCGGGATGGTTTCTAAGATGAAAAAAATCAGAGATGATTTTCCTGAAATTGAATTTTTAGTTTTGTATGTTCGAGAGGCTCACCCGGGAGAAAGAAGAGGAGCTCATAAGTCACTAGAAGAGAAAATAAAAAATGCCCAGGAGTCATGTGATTATTACAAAGAAGATAGAACTGTATTAGTTGACGGTATAGATGGAGAGGCTCATAGGAAATATGGTTCTTTCCCTAATTCAGTTTATGTAATTAATGAAATGGGAACAGTTGTGTGGAGAGCGAAGTGGAATAGATCTAAAGAATTAAGAAAGGCTCTTTCTGCTTTACTGGCCGGAGGTGAAGTTCCTCGGGAACTTGACGTTGAGACTCCGGGAGCTTTGCGTTTGTCTGCTCTTTTCAAAGGAGGATTTGTAGCTGTGAAAGATTTTGTATTAGGTATTCCATCGTTAATTTGGAAGAAATTTATATTAAAATAGGTAGTAATGAATTTTCCTAATAAAGTTATACATTTATTTTATAGACTTATTCGCAAACTGTTATTAATATATTGGTGGATTTTTAGGCCAAAAACTAAAGGGGTAAAGGTTATTTTTATAAAAGAAGATAAAGTTCTTTTGGTTAGGTTAAGTTATTTTAAATCTAACAAATGGACTTTCCCTGGAGGAGGAGTTGCTGTAGGAGAGGGAACTGAAGAAGCAGCTAAAAGAGAGTGTATGGAAGAAGTAGGACTAGAACCAAGCAATTTAGAGTTTGTGAGTGAGTTATAGAATTTACTCATGAATTCAAAAGAGATACTGTTTATGTTTTTCAAAATAAAGT
>JBBDIH010000123.1:0-5728 GCA_040880505.1 Minisyncoccota bacterium | reverse complement strand
AATAAAAAATTCACATCAAAACTTCTTAATAAATATTTAGAACATAAACAGAATCAGGACACCTTAGTTATTAGGGGTAGATTTTCTCCTTTATTTATTGCAACTTGGATTTTAGGAGACGGACAGATAGCTTTGTATTATGGGTTTAAAAATAATAAAGCTCTTTTTAGTGGTAGATTTGATATTTATCAAGGATTTGCAAAAGATGCTTTTTATAATTACTTAAAGAATGAGTTTAATTTAAACAATTTTAAGAAAAAATACTCTAAATATAAAGAAGAAATAGAAAATTTGTATGATAATTATATAAATTTAAATCCATCTTTTCTAGAAGAATCTACTCTTATTGATAGCGTAGGTAAGATTCAAAATGTTTATGAAGAAATGATTACTAACACTCTTTTTATTGAGTTTCTTGAGGTTAAAATGATAAAACAAGTTCTTGGAGAAATTAATATTAATAGTAAATTTATCGATGATATTATTGAATATGTTGCAAAAACACCTTTTAATTCTTTTGAAAAACGTCATGAAAATAAAAAGGTTAACCTTATTAAGAATGGAATTAATTCCGAAATTATTAATCAAGCGAAATATCTTTATACTGATTATTTTTCAACAAAAGATGTTAATTTTATAAAAAAAGACTTAAGCTCTTTCAAAGATAGAAAATATAAAAATATCATATTTAACGATACTGATTTTGTTTTAATGTTGAATAGTCAGGATAAAAAAATATATGATTATATTAAATACATAACTCATCTTAGAGATTATCGAAAAGATGAAATTGCAAAATGCCAAGCTCTTTTACAGTTATTTTCAGAAGAGATGGCTATGCGTTCAGGATTAAATAAACAAGACTCTCTTTACATAATTACAAAAGAGCTTATTAATGGTATTGATTGGATTTCAAAAAATAAATCCTTAATTCAAGATAGACAAAATGGTTTAGAAGTTTTTATAAATAGTAAAAGTGAAATATTGATAAATAATAATCAAAATATTGATTTAGATAATATTGAGCAACAGTTATCTTTTAAAATTAATAACAGAATAATTAATGGTGATAGTGCTTCTAAGGGGAGAGTTGTTGGTTATGCTAGAATAATTCTTGACGTAAGTAACTATAATGTTTTTAACGAAGGAGATATATTAATTACTAGCATGACAAGACCAGAATTTGTTCCTTTAATGAAAAAATCATCAGCTATCATAACAAACGAGGGAGGTATTACATGTCATGCTGCAATTGTTTCTCGGGAGTTAAGAAAACCATGTATAACGGGAACAAAGTTTGCAACTCAAATAATTAAAGACGGTGATAAAGTTGAAGTCAATGCCGATGAAGGTATGGTTAAAATAATTGAAAGTAATAATGAATAATTTGGATAATTATAAGTTTTTTTATGAATCTCAAGGATACGGTTTATTTCTTGAAGATTTAATCATACGAGATTACGTATCATGGCCAATGATTGTTATTGGTAAGGGTGAAGAAGTAAAAAAATATGTACCAGAACAAACTATAAATGATCTTCATTCAGAAGGTCTTCTACATTCTGAAAAAGAAATCAAAGACAAAGTTAGTAGTATAAAAGAAATTGTATTGAAACTTAAAGATTTTTCCTTTGAAAATATTTCAGAAGAAAAATTCAAAGAAGCAATTAATAATCTTTCAAAAATAGTAGATTTATATTCATATTTTGACTCTGCATATAGCGAGGGTATATATGAAGAAAATCCTGACGACCCTAGGTGTGCTTTAATTGAAAAAACAAAAAATGTAATAAGAAATGATCTTGATTATGTATTTTTTAGAGAAAATGGTTTTGTTCGAACCCTTCTAAACACTATAGCTGATAATAATAGTATCAACTCTGTTGATATAAACTGGTATAAAGTCAGTGAAGTTGAGAATCTTATTAAGGATGACGAACTTGTTTCTGATTCTGAAATAAGCTCTCGCAAAAATTTATATATTTTTAATAGAGAAAAAGATGGTAATATTAATTTTTTATCTGGAGAAGAGGCAAGGCCTATCTTAAATAAAATAAAGATAGATTCTAATAAATCTAATTCATTGTCTGGCACGATAGCACATGGAAAAGGAAGAGTTACAACAGGAAACGTATGTATTATTCATAGAGATTATTCAAATCATCAAAAATTAGTAAATGATATGGATAAAATGAATGAAGGAGATATTCTAGTAACTACAATAACAGATCCTGAGTTTATGCCAGCCATAAAGAAGGCGGGGGCAATTGTAACAGATATTGGAGGTCTTCTTTCTCATGCAGCTATCTCAGCAAGAGAATTAGATAAAATTTGCATAGTTGGTACGGAAAGTGCAACTAAGGCACTTAAAAACGGCGACAAAGTTGAAGTCAACGCCGATGAAGGCATAGTTAAAATAATTGAAAGAGAAAAATGAATATAAAATTTTTTAAAGATTTATCAAAAGATAGTGTAGATATTGCCGGGGGAAAGGGCGCCTCTTTAGGTGAAATGACCCAAGCGGGAATTCCTGTTCCTCCTGGTTTTGTGGTTCTATCAGAGTCTTTTGAAAGGTTCTTAAAAGAAACCGATCTTAATGTAGAAATTGATTCCATACTCCACTCTGTTAACCAAAACGAAATGCATACGGTAGAAAATGCTTCAGAAAAGATTCAGTCTTTGATTAAATCAGCTGACATGCCTGAGGATATAGCTAAAGAGGTTGAGAGCGCGTTTAAAGAGCTTGGAGCAGAGTACGTGGCGGTTCGTTCCAGCGCTACAGCAGAAGACTCTGCTAGCGCTGCCTGGGCCGGTCAGCTTGATTCATATTTAAATACAACAGAAGAAAACTTATTAAAAAGAGTACAGGATTGCTGGGCCTCTCTTTTTACCCCTAGAGCTATCTTTTATCGTATAGAAAAGGATCTGCACAATACCAAAGTTTCAGTCGCTGTAGTGGTTCAGAAAATGGTTGATGCAGAAAAATCCGGCATTGCCTTTTCAGTCCATCCGGTAACAGAGGATTACAATCAACTTATTGTTGAAGCTGGTTTTGGATTAGGTGAAGCTATTGTTTCCGGTCAGATTACTCCAGACAGCTATGTGGTGGAAAAAGATCCGAGGAGAATAGTGGATATAAACATAAATACCCAGAACAAGGCACTTTATAAAGGAAAAAAAGGAGGTAATGAATGGAAAGATCTTTCTGAGAATGAAGGTGGTAAACAAGTTTTATCAAAAGAAGAAGTTATGGAGCTTTCAAAGCTTATTTTAAAAATAGAAGACCATTACGGTTTTCCATGCGATATTGAGTGGGCTTATGAAGATGGAAAATTCTATATAGTTCAGAGTAGACCGATTACTACGTTGAAAGAAAATAAAAATACTAAAACAGATAATGAAAAGAAAGTTATTTCTGACTCTAATTTAGAAAATTATTTAAATTCAAAATGGCATCATAATGGATCTTGGAAACAAAATGTTCTATCCGCCTCTTTTTGGGTATCAGCTCAAGGTACATCTTATTTTAAATTAATTTTAGGAGACCAAAATATACATTTTATCAATTACGATTCTAATTTTTGGTATTTAGATAAATTAAATAATTCAGTAATTAAAAAAATTAAAAGAATTATTAAGAATGATTCTTTTGATGATTATTTTAAAAATTTAATTGACATATCTAATTCAATTAGTAACCAGTACGAAAAATTATTTAAAAATAGAAAGTATGATGAAAAAACATTGAGTGAATTATTTTCAATCCAAAAAGAATTATATGGATTTTGGTTAGCCATAGACATTATTGGTGAAAACATATTACAAATAGCCTTAAGAGCAGGGTGGACTAAATCTGAAAAAGATCTTCTTGATAAAGTACAGCCACATTTGTTTAAAACTTGGATTGAAAAAGAAAACAACTTATTAATTGACTTGGCTAATAGCAATAAAAGTATTGATGAAAAGAGAAAAAAATACAGGGATGACTATTTTTGGCAAGGTTTATATAAGTGGCAAGGGCAAACACTAAGTGATTCTGATATAGACGAAAAAATTGATAATGCAAAAAATGGAATTAAGTCTAAATTTAAAGATTATAATATAAATTTATTAAGTGATTATGATCCGTTAATGAAACTTTCTATATTGAGTTCTTATTGGAGAACTCAGTGTTCTGAATTGGCAACAATTTTTGAATTTTATGTAAAAGACATAGTAACGGATAAAGTTAACAAAGAGATAAATATTATTAATTTAACTTGTGATGAAATTGTAGATAATAATTTTTCAGAGCCTAAGGATAACTTTAAATCTAGATCAAAAGGTGTTTTTCAATATTTAAACAATAATAACGAAGTGATTACTATTCCAGTTATGGATGAAAATTATTCTCATATATTCAAAAGATTCATTAAAGCAAAAGAAGATTTGAATATAATAACTTCTCAAAACATAATAAAAGGCACTCCTGTATCAAAAGGCTCTGTTCAAGGTACTGCGAAGATAATTTTATCAAAAGAAGATTTTAACAAGTTTGAGCAAGGAAATATACTTGTAACAACAGAAACAACCCCAGTTTTTGTACCTCTGATGAAAATGTCGAGTGCAATTCTTACTGAACGCGGAGGAGTTACTTCTCATGCAGCAATTGTATCTAGAGAATTAGGCGTTCCGTGCGTTATATCGCTTAAAAATATTACTGAACATATTCAAGACGGCGATAAAATTGAGGTAGATGCTGATAAGGGAATTGTAAAGATTATAAAAAAGGAACAGATTAACCAAGAGAAAGTATTCGAAAGATTCACTAGTAGACCTTATTCTATGATCCATATTGAAGCGTATAATGAAGCTCTAGAACAAGCTAAAAATGAATTGGGACACAGAGTGTATCCTGTGTTTAAATATGACTCTCAAAAACACTTAGTTGAAGTTTTTTTTGAAATGAATGAATTGCATATTTTATTTGAACATCTTGGAAAGAAAGCAGAAGACCAATTATTTTTAGATGGAGTTATCAAAGATTTTAATGAGTCAAGAGAAAAGTTAGAGGAAATTTTTCAGAAAGCAAAAGTTGGTGAGATTTCTCTAGACCAAATAGATGATGTGTATAGGTTGTTTGTGAGATTTTTCAAAGGATTGATGTATGTCTGGGTAATTCCTAGACTTGAAAACATACCTCAGAATGTTCGCGATAAGGTACTTGAAGTACGTAGAGAGACTGAACATCTTTCTGCTCAAAGAGATAAATTGTTTCCTATCATACTTAACTCGATATATCCTAAATTAGAAGATAATGCATATTTTGTATCTTGCGAACATCTAGAAAGATACGAATCCGAAGATGATCTTGTCAATCAAGCAAAAAAGTACGCTGATGGTTTTGTTTATTACCAGGATGATTTGGTGCTTCAGGATGATATATCAGACTTTCTAAAAAAGAAAGAAATTGATTTATCTTCTTCTATTACTTCTTCAGCAGATGACAAAATTACTGGAGACATAGCTTGTCAAGGTAAAGTACAAGGTATTGTTCGTTTAATATATACCGATAAGGATTTAGGTAAAGTGTCTTCTAGTAAAGACATCATAGTTTCTCCAATGACACGACCAGACTTTTTACCAGCTATGAAAAAGGCTTCAGCTTTTGTTACCGATGAGGGCGGCGTTACTTGCCATGCAGCAATAGTAGCTCGAGAAATGAAAAAACCATGCATTATAGGGACAA
>JBBDIH010000122.1:0-1123 GCA_040880505.1 Minisyncoccota bacterium | reverse complement strand
TATTACAAAGGAATAAGGTATTTGAAATATTGGCAAGTGGTAACATGATTCCAGGGCTTTCACGAGATGACATATTAAGCTTCAAAATTCCTTGTCCCCCAGAAGAACAACAAGAAAAAATATCTGAAATCTTTTCCATGTGGGACGAAGCCATCTCCAAAACAGAAAAGCTCATCCAAGCAAAGAAGCGGTACAAAAAAGGCCTGATGCAGCGCTTGCTGTCTGGCAAGGTTCGCTTTCCGGAGTTCGAAGGAGAAGAGTGGGTTGAGGTGAAGTTGGGTGATATAACCACTGAAAAAAGGATTAAAGGAAAATCCGTAGAATTAAATACTGAAAATCGTGGCATGCCCTATATTGGCTCAACCTCTTTTAAAGGTGATTTCACACAATATACAGATGACCCAAAAGCAGTAATTGCTAAAAAGAGAGATTTATTATTGCTTTGGGATGGTGAGTATGCTGGTAAGATTACTACTAACCTTGAAGGAGCAGCCTCATCTACAGTTGCGGTTATTAAGCTAAAGAGTAATGTGAATAATATGTACTTAAAACTATTAATGGAATATGAGAATGGTAAAATTAGAGCTATAACTGAAGGTTCAGGCATACCTCACATTCCAAAAGATTTCATTAAATGGTATAAAGTAAAACTACCTTCGATAGAAGAGCAAAGTAAGATTGTTGATTTAATTGCTGGTGTTGAATCTGAAGTATCACTTTTAACACATAAAGCTGATCTATTCAAAAAACAAAAAAAGGGTTTGATGCAGCAGCTGCTGACTGGCAAATTGAGGGTTAATCTAAATTGATAAAATGAATCGTAATTCGAGTTATCTAGAAGATAAAGACTCCCAGTTACCAGCAGTCCGCTTGCTGCAGCAGTTAGGCTATACCTATATCTCCCCGGAAAAAGCTCTGGAAATGCGAGATGGGCTGCTGACCCGCTTTGTCCTTACCGTGATCCTTAAAGATCAGCTTTCAACAATCAACAAGATTGAATACAAGGGCGAAACCTTGCCATTCCCTGATACAGCAATCAACCGGGCTGCTTATGATCTTCAGCAACAGCCGGATGAAGGACTGGTTAAAACCAATGAGAATATTTATGACCTGTTAACGCTGG
>JBBDIH010000121.1:0-1126 GCA_040880505.1 Minisyncoccota bacterium | reverse complement strand
ATGAAATAACTAAAAATAAATATGTATGGGCAGCTATATTAACTTGCACCATTCTTATTGTTTTGGTTTACGTTGTACCTCAAATGCGTTTGGTATTAGGTTTAGCTATTCTCCCTTCTGAAGTTTGGGTTGTTTCCATTGTATCTGCGCTGATTCCGTTGGTGTTAATTCAACTGTATAAATTTATTAGGGGAAGAAAAAATCATAATTAACCTTTAGCTTGGCGATATTTTGGTAAATCCTATATGGTAACACAATTAATAACAACATTGTTAAAAAAACGAAGGACCATTGCCGAAGAAATCCATATCCCAAGCGATGCCCAGATCCGCGGTCTCGAAGAAGGTCTGCTGGAATATTACAGGCTTTAGTATTTAAAGTATCCATAATGCCAGATTTTTTTTTAATTTGCGCCACTATAAACAGATGATTATGCCTATACTGAAAATTCAAACCAACCAGGAAATTAAGCACCAGGAAAACGTGTTAAAGGAAACTTCTCTCATGTTAGCTGAACTATTGCAGAAACCGGAAAAGTACATTATGATATTACTGGAAAAATCAGAAATGCTTTTCGCAGGCGAGAACAGCCTTTGCCTTTACGCTGAATTAAAAAGCATTGGCCTGCCAACTGAAAAAACCAACGAGTTTTCAGAAGTTTTATGCTCCTTTTTTGAAAAACATTTTGGGGTGTCGTCCGATCGCATATATATCGAGTTTACAAATTCGGAAAAGCATATGCTTGGTTGGAATAACAAGACATTCCTCTAATGCTGCCGGCACTTCGCAATCCAGATCTCATCTTCAACAACCCTGTATGTATAGAGCTCGATATGAATTTTAGCTACCCAGTACCACTCATCTTAGTTTAACTCCTTCATCCGATATCTTTGTCAGGTACTATAACGCTGCAAGGTCGAGATGAAGGTTTTGACAACAGAGGCGGCCTGATTCTTATAATGTGTATTATATTGCATTATTTTACCTATATTTGTATATTTAATTACACGTAATGAATCAAGCCATGATCAATTTTATTGACATTGGTTTGTGCATAACAACAACTGAATAAAAACAGATGAAAAAGAAAATAATTTTACTGCCGAAACAAAAAAGAATCCTGGCC
>JBBDIH010000120.1:0-1136 GCA_040880505.1 Minisyncoccota bacterium | reverse complement strand
GCATCAATTAGACCTTGCCCAAAGACAATTCCTGATTCAGTATGAATAATTTTCCCAATGGTGATACCTCCACGAATAAGAATTCCGTCCATAATGAATTGGCTACCAACATATGACAAGTTTGTCAATAACGTTGATAAAGAAGCATGTATGTCTCTATCGTTTGTAATTACAGATACAACTATTGAATCAGAGAAGGCGGTTGAGTTGGTTCTGTCTGAAATATCAAAATCTTTAACCCCTTTTTTTTGAGCATCTTCTTCAATCTCAACAAACTTAAGATTCCATTCTTCAGGCAATTCTCTTTTTTTAAGAAAGTCTAAAGCACGATAAATATTCATTAGAAGTTTAGGATTCTTTTCTGATTTTTTGATGATTTCTTTAAATCCCAAAATATCAATAAAGGCTACTATTCCTGTTTGGTAAGTTATGTCTTTTTTAATACTCATTTTAACTCGTACATAGTGTACATATTCTATACATTAGTACTTTTTTTGGATATGTTTGCTAGTCTTAATTTTAGGTAGAAACGGCAATCTAATGCTATTTAGTAATTCATAAAATTCAAATTTCCCATCTTCCTTATTTAACTCTTCAGGCAATTTATAAGAATATCTATATTCGTTTTCTTGAATATAAGATCGCTCATAAATGGGCTGTAGATACTGGACTATCCCATAATATACATTGATACTCAGCTCACATAATTTTGTAAAATGATAGCCACCAAAATCATCTAATAGCCAATTATCAATATCTTCTAAAATAAGTATCTTTTCATCAGGCTCTATTTCTGCACCACTTTTTTCATAAATCTTCAAAAGTTTTTTAAGTAAACTATTAGATCTGGTCAAAACATGTTTACATCTATTACCAATCAAGTAAAGTGTATCTTTCCTAGTGAGCTTGATTCTGAGCTCCTTGGCTATGTTTTGTGAATATATTTCATATTCAAATTCATGATTCAGCCATTCATTAAATTCAAATGTTGCTTTTTTAAGTTCACTAGCTACATCAAGATTATTACCTAAGTTTGGAGATTTAGATATTTTGTGCAATAAATCTAATAGGCTGTCACCCCCATCTTTCTCAGGAATTATTTCTTTATGAACCCCTGAAATAAGTTCTAATAAAAG
>JBBDIH010000119.1:0-5842 GCA_040880505.1 Minisyncoccota bacterium | reverse complement strand
TTATTTAACTTAATAATTATGTTTGTTATAATACATGCAAATGGCAAAAGTAATCACAACTGAAGAGTTAAAAAATAAGATAGACAGTGATGAGGAATTTTATCTGGTTGATGTTTTATCTTCTAATAGTTATGAGGGCAGGCATATCCCGACAGCCATAAACTTTTCTAATGGACCTGATTTTCTTGAAGATTTTGAAAACAAAACAGAAGCAAATAAAGACGACGAAATAATTGTTTATTGTTCATCAGAAAACTGTATGGCAAGTGTTCAAGCTGCTAAAACTCTTGAAAAAGCAGGTTACACAAATGTAGTGCATTACAAAGATGGCTTAGCTGGATGGCAGAATGCTGGATATGATTTTGAAGGAAAAGTAGATAGTGACTAAATATATGTTTGATAATTTAAAAGACTTAAAAAAACTAAAAGATTTACAGAATCAAATGAAAAAAGAAACTATTACTGTAGAAAGTAATGGAGTTTCTTTAACGTTAAATGGAGAAATGAAGATACAATCTTTATCTTTAAATCCTGATTTAGATATTTCTAATCAAGAAAAAGCTATTAAAGATTGCTTTGAAGAGGCAATGACTAAAATAAGAAAAAAGTTATCTAGTAGCTTTATATAATCTCTTTTAATGAGAGTTTTAGAGTAAATTAAAAAGTTATCCCCAGTTATTTATGCCCTCGGGAGGCATAAATAACTGGGGATAACTTTCATTTGCTTTATTTTCCATTTGCTTTTTGATTAAAGGTAGGGACTTTAATCAAAAAATGAAAGATAAATTACTAATTTTAAATAACAACAAAATGATTCTTGTTTACTTAACAAGCATTTTAAGAACCTAAAATTAATTACATAAGACACCCTAACCGGTGTTTTTTATTTTTATGCCAAAGAGAAGATATTACAAAATAAATAATATTTATCATATATATAACAGAGGAGTAGATAAGAGAAATATATTTTTAGATAGACGTGATTACAAAAGGTTTATTAATAATATTTTTATTTACAATGATGAAAATATTAAATGTAGGAATTTAAATAATAGTTATCATTTCAATAAAACTAGAAAAAATAAACTAAAAACTAGAAAAATTATAGAAATAGAAGAAGATAACTCAAGAGATATTTTTGTTGAAGTTCTCTCGTTTTGTTTAATGCCTAATCATTTTCATTTTATTTTAAGGCCAAAAAAATCAGATGGAATACAGAAATTTTTACAAAAACTTTGTGCTGGATATAGCCTTTATTTTAATGAAAGATATAGTCGATCAGGCTCGCTTTTTCAGGGAAGATATAAAGACGTTCCAATAGAAGATGAAAAGCATTTTAACTGGATACCATACTACATACACTGCAACCCTTTAGATTTAAAATTTCCTGGATGGAGAAAGGGTAATTTAAAAAGCATAAAAGAAGCTATAAAATTTTTAGATTTTTACGAATGGAGCAGTCATTTATCTTATTTAGAAAATAAGCATCTTGCGCCTATGATTCATAAAGAATTTTTGAGAGAAGATTTAGGTTTAGGTGACGAATATTTAAATAATTTTAGAGATTGGCTTTCAAATAAAAAGTCCTTTGACAGTGTTAACGAAGAATTAATTTTAGAGTCAAAACATGGTTAAAAAAATAAATATAAAAAATAAAAATTATCCAGATTTATTAAGAAAAATAAGTGATCCACCAAAAGAATTAAAATATAAAGGTAATTGGGATGATGATTTGTTTGAAAATTGTTTAGCTGTTGTTGGTACAAGAAGAATAACTAAACAAGGAAAACAAGTTGTTAAAAAAATAGTAGAAGAGGTAGCAATGAATGGAATAACAATAGTTTCTGGTTTCATGTTTGGGGTTGATGCCGAAGCGCATAGAGCGACCGTTAGAGTAAACGAAAGGACAATAGCAGTTATGCCTTGTGGAATTAATATCGTTCATCCCGCTCATCAAGAAGATTTATATAAAGAAATTTTAAAGAAAAGAGGTTTAATAATTTCAGAAATGCCAGACGATCAACAGGCACTTAAGTGGACTTATCCAAGAAGAAACAGGATAGTAGCAGGACTCTCTAGAGTAGTTTTAATAGTAGAAGGGACAAAAAGAAGTGGCACTTTAATAACTGCAAGATTTGCAAAAAAATACAAAAGAATATTAACAGCAACGCCAGGTTCGATAATGAGTGATAAATCATATGCTCCAAATGAATTAATAAAGCATGGTGCACGCGTAGTAACGGAAGCAAAAGATATACTGAAACTTTTTAATATAAAAAATAAAAGACTTAAAAAAATAAAAAATAAAGAATCAAAAATTTTGAGTTTAATAAAATCTGAACCTTTAACGATAGATGAGATAAGTTTAAAAACTAAAAAAGACATTAAAGATTTAAATGTAGTTCTTTCGGAATTAGAGATAGATGGAAAAATAAAAGAAGAATCAGGTAAATATTATGTTAATTAAAATAAAATCAATAACTTATTCTGGATTAACGCCAGCAGAAGTAGATGTTGAAATAAATATCGCTTCTCGAGGCATGCCTAGTTTTGATATTGTTGGACTACCAAATAAAGCAGTAGAAGAAAGCAAAGAAAGAGTTAGAACCGCTATTGATAATTCTGGAATTCAATTTCCACCCAAAAAGATAACAGTGAATCTTGCCCCAGGCGATGTGCCGAAAGAAGGTTCTTTCTATGATCTGCCAATTGCTTTTGGGATCTTGTCTTCATCTCAAAATATTAAAATTCCAAATGAAAGTTTATTTTTCGGGGAGCTTTCTTTAGATGGAACTCTAAGACATACAAAAGGAGCTTTATTAATGGCGCTTTTTGCAAAAGAAAATAATTATAAAAATATTTTTATACCAAAAGCATCAGCAAACGAAGCTTCGGTGTTAGAGGATGTAAAAGTTTATGGAGTGGAATCATTAAGTTCTTTAGTTAATCATTTTGTTAGCGATGATGATTTAGGGCAAAAAATGAAGCCTTTTACTTATAAAGAGCAAAATGAAGAACCAGAAAATGTAGAATTTGATATGTCTGAGGTAGTTGGACAGAAACAAGCAAAAAGAGCAGTGGAGATAGCTTCGGCTGGTGGTCACAATATTATAATGATTGGTTCTCCAGGAGCAGGAAAAACAATGTTGGCCAGAGCATTGCCTGGTATTTTACCTAATTTAAACGAAGAAGAATCTTTAGAAGTAACTAAGCTTTATTCTGTTTCTGGAAGAACATCACCAAATAGTTCTCTTGTAAAGTTTAGACCTTTTAGATCGCCACATCACACAATTTCAAGAGTTGGTTTGATAGGTGGAGGAAGTAAGCCAAAACCAGGAGAAATAAGTTTGGCCCATAACGGCATACTCTTCTTAGACGAATTTAATGAATTTCCTAGATCAATATTAGAATCTTTAAGACAGCCAATGGAGGATGGATTTGTAACCATTTCTAGAAGTAGGGAGCAGACAGATTATCCAGCTAGTTTTATGTTGGTTGCTTCTGCTAATCCGTGTCCTTGCGGTTATCTTAACCACCCTAAAAAACAGTGTAACTGTACTCCAAGACAAATAGAAAATTATAAAAAAAGAGTTTCTGGACCAATTCTAGATAGAATAGATTTACACGTTGAAGTGCCAAATATAGATATAGAAAAATTATCTAATAAAAATAGTTCCTCAGAGGAGTCTTCAAAAGATATCAAAAGAAGAATAACAAAATCTAGACAGATTCAAGAAAAACGCTTTTCAAAAGATAATATATTTTTAAATGCAAATATGAAAAATTATCACATTAAAAAATACTGTCCTTTAGATAAAAAATCAGAAGAAATTTTAATAAAGGCTTCCTCTAGATTAAATCTTTCAGCTAGGGCTTATTTCAAAATAATTAAAATAGCTAGAACTATAGCTGACTTAGATAGTAATGAAAAAATAAATATAAAACATATAGCAGAAGCTCTACAGTATAGACCAAAATCATACAGAGATAATTAAATGGCAAAACACAATAAAATAGGGGAGATAGGAGAGGATTTGGCAGAAAAATATTTAAAAAAGAAAGGTTACTTTATATTAAAAAGAAATTATAGAACTAAATATTTTGAAATAGATATAATATGTACATTTTATGCTCCCGCCTGCCTCGGTTTCATATCGGGAGGGCATAAATCTTTGGTTTTTGTAGAAGTGAGAACAAAAACTAATGAAGATTTTGGAAGACCAGAGGAATCTATAAATAAGGATAAGAAGAAGAAATTATTAAAAGCAGCAAAATTATACGTGGCTTTTAATGATTTTGAAGGGAACTATAGAGTTGATGTTATTTGTGTGGTTTTAAATAAGGAAGGAAATAAACTAAAAAGAATTTCACATTATGAAAATATAGATTTGATTTAAAGATTAACTTAAGATAATCTTATATATAATATGAAAGAAAAAATAGTTGGTTTAAGAGAGTTAAGAGAAAACACTAAAAAATATATAGATCGTGTTAACAAAGGTGAAAGCTTTTTGGTTTTAAAACGTTCTAAGCCTATATTTAAAATATCTTCTCCTGAAGAAATAGAATCTTTATGGGAAACAGTTGTTGATTTTACAGAAAATGGTAAAAAGGATGGAATAGAAGCAGAAAAACTTCTAGAAATTTTGAATAATGGATAGTATAGAAAAATTTCTAAAATCTATAACTGAAGCAGAAAGAAAATCTATAGCAAATGCTATAGATAAAATTTTAAAAGGTAATATAAAAAATCTTAATATAGCAAAACTAAAAAGTAGTAATAAAATTTTTAGAATTAAAGTAGGTTATTTTAGGATTATTTATAAAGATAAAAATAATAAAATAATAATCTTAGCTATAAAAAGAAGAAAAGAAGATACTTATAAAAAATATTAGATTAACTTAAGTTTATCTTTATTTATGCCTCCCGAGGGCATAAATAAAGTTGACTAATAGTTTAATTAAAGTTAAACTTTATTTAAATTAAAAATATATGAAAAATTTAATTCCTATAAAGGAAATTTATAAAAACTTAAAAGAAATATCTAAAAAAGCTCAACAAGGAGATAGTTTTATTGTATTGAAACACTCTAAACCTGTTTTTAGGATTTTACCTCCAGAAGATAATTTTGAAAATTATTCTTATGAGTTGAATGATATTAATAAAATATCTTTTTCCAAGGGAGGTGATTTAAGTAAAAAAATAGACAGCATACTTTATGGTAAGTCAGAAAAATAGAAAAGAAATAGTTTTAGATTCTAGTGTTTGGATAGCTATTTTAGATAAAAAAGACTCTCAACACAAAAAAGCAGAAAAAGTTTTAAATAATATCACTGGAAAAGTATTAGTAACTGAATATATTCTTTTAGAAGTTTCAACTGTTTTATCTCAAAAAGTTTCAAAGAATTCTTCAAATGATTTTATTAAATTTGTTATTAGTAATCGTGATATAAATCTTAAAGTATTTAGTAGCCAAGAATTTAATAGTATAACTAGTTTTTATCTAACTTTAAAAAATAAAAGGATATCTTTCGTTGATTGTTCTTTGATTTGGTTAAGCAAAGTACATAGGGTTATATCTTTTGATAAAGATTTAAATAAAGAATTGAAATAAAAAGAAGAAAAGAAGATACTTATAAAAAATATTAGATTAACTTAAGTTTATCTTTATTTATGCCTCCCGAGGGCATAAATACTATAAAAGGACAAGGTGTTTATGATATAATATTACTAATTGATGAATAACAAATTTCGGAACTTATTTTTAATAACTTTCTTAGCTTTGGCGCTTAGCTTTGGCGCTTTTTCTATTGTTAAGTCACAGACAGCTGTAAATGTTGG
>JBBDIH010000118.1:9308-36732 GCA_040880505.1 Minisyncoccota bacterium | reverse complement strand
AGTAGGTAAACGCGGTCCTTTTACAGTTATGATAGTTCAAAAGAGCGGTAATCCCAGAGCCCATCCTCAGATGGTCACTTTAGGAGACTCCTCAGGAAAAACCTTAAAGATTAGTTTCGGTGGTGGAGAACCAGAACCACTTGAAGTATCTGGTTTTTGGTTAACCAAAGAATCATAATTTTTATTATTCATGGCACTAGTTTTATAACTGGTGCCTTTTTATTTTCAAAAAGTGATTCTTTATATCCTTTAAGAAGATTAAGCTTTTTTTATGTTAAAATTAAATAAATGCCTAACAAAAAAGAAGATATAATTGAAGATATTAACGGAGTTGAAGTAAAGGATCCTTATCGTTGGTTAGAGGATTCAGAAAATCCAGAAGTTAAAGAGTGGATAAAAGAACAAAATAAAAAGGTAAAAAACAATCTTGAGGGTAAATATTTTAATAAGTTTTCAGAAGAACTTACTGAAAATTTTAAAGTAACTAATTTTTCTAACCCCGTTCCTGTTAATGGGCGTTATTTTTATATGGAAAGAAAACCCGATGAAGATCAAGGGGTTTTATATATAAAAAATGGTCTAAACGGGAAACCTATAGAGCTTTTTAATCCAAACGGTCATAAGAAGGGTAATACAGTTACTATAGACTACTGGCAACAGTCAGTAACTGGCAAATTTATTGTTTATGGTGTTTCAGAAGATGGAGATGAGATGGCAACTTTATTTATAAAAAATGTAGAAACAAATAAAGAATTAGAATACAACATACCTAACTGTCGTTATTCTATCGTTAGATGGCTTTCGGATGATTCTGGTTTTTTCTATATAAGAAACCCTCGTTCTGGAGAAGTACCTAAGGATGAAGAGCATCTATATTCAAAAGTTTATTTACATAAATTAGGAGATAATCCTGATAACGATGAACTTATTTTTGGTAAAGATCGTCCAAAGGATGATATGTTAAATATAAAGCTTTCTCTAGATGACAGGTATTTAGCTGTATCTGTTTCACAAACATGGACTGAAAATGATTTATTTATATACGACAATAAAAATAAAGAGTTAAAAACTATAGTTTCTGGAGTAGATTCGAATTTTCATATTTCTTTTATAGAAGATAAAGTATTAATTTATACTTCTTATAAAGCTGACAATTATAGGATTATACATAGTAGTTATGAGGACATGTATAAACCTATAGATGAATGGAAGGATTTTATTCCTGAAAAGGATAATCTTTTAAGAAGTTTTAGGACAACTAAAGATAAAATATTGATTGAATACTTAGTTAATGCTTGTTCTGAAGTAGAGATTTTTGATTACCAGGGTGAAAAGATGGGAAATATTCCATTACCAAAATACTCTAGTTTAGCGGGTATTTCAGCAAGAAAAACAGAAAAAGAATTTTTTTATGGAGTAACATCTTTTCTTTTTCCAAAAATAACATACAGATTTAATCCAAAATCATCTGAATACTTAGAGTATAGAAAAACAGAAAACCCGATTAATCCAGACGATTATGAAGTTAAGCAGGAATGGTGTGAATCTAAAGATGGAACAAAGATACCTTTCTTTATTTTCCATAAGAATGATATTGAATTAAACAGCTTAAACCCTACCATTCTTTATGGTTATGGTGGGTTTGGACATGATGAAACTCCTGGTTTTATGAGAAATTGGGTTCCTTGGATAAAGAAAGGCGGAGTTTTTGTTTTATCTAATATTAGAGGTGGAGGGGAATTTGGAGATGAGTGGCATAAAGCTGGAATAAAAGAAAAGAAACAGAATTCTTTCGATGATTTCATTGCTGTTTCAGAAGATATTATTTCTAGAAAATATACTAGTAAAAATAATTTAGGAATCCTTGGAGGAAGTAATGGCGGATTATTAGTTTCCGCTGTTGCGGTTCAGCGTCCTGATTTATTTAAGGCAGTTTGCTCTAAAGTGCCTCTTACAGATATGGTTAGGTTTCATAAATTTGGAATAGCTATTAGATGGGTTCATGAATATGGTAATCCGGATAAAAAAGATGATCTTAAAAATATATTAAAGTGGAGTCCTTATCATAATGTGAAAGAAGGAGTTAGTTATCCTAGTTTTCTATTTACTACAGCTGATAAAGATACTCGTGTTCATCCTTTTCATGCTCGTAAGATGGCAGCTATTCTTCAAGATTTAAGTAAAAATAGTAACGTATTGTTATTTACAGATATTAATGCTGGTCATGGTCCAGGAAGACCAATTAATAAAATAGTTGAGAGCCAAACATTAAAATTATCCTTTTTTGCTAAAGAAATAGGATTAAAGTTGTAAAATTAAATAAATATCAATGGATGAAAAAACTATAGAAACTTATAACAAAGGAGCTGAATACTATTCTAAGAAATTCAAAGGAATAGGATCCAGAAAACAGGATGTGGAAAGAGGTATTTCCTACACAGATAAGCAAAACCCTTTAATAATAGAGCTTGGATGTGGAGATGGAAGAGACGCTGAAGAGATTATAAAATTTACTGATAACTATATTGGCATTGATGCATCATCTGAGATGATTGATATAGCTAAAAGTAGTTTACCTAGTGTAAATTTTAAAGTGGAAGACATTCTGAGTTTTAAGTGTCCTAAAGAAGTGGATGTAATATTTGCTTTTGCTTCTTTACTTCATTTGAGTAAGAAAGAATTTTCAGAGGTCTTGAATCGTTATCATGATAAATTAAGCGAAAGAGGTGTTTTCTATATTTCTCTAAAAGAAGGAGATTACGATAGAAAAGTTTCTAGAGATGATGTTGGTGAGAGAATCTTCTATTTCTATAATGAAGAGGACATAAAAGAGATTGTAGGTAAAGATTATAAAATAGAGTATTCTGAATCAAAAATAATAAAAGAAGTTAAATGGCTTACAGTGGTTTTAAGAAAGAATTAATCTTAATAAAATTACAAAGATAATTTCTATGAAAGATAAAACAAAAAACATTTATTATTTGCCTTGTGATAAAAAAGAGTTAATAAAGGCTTTGTCGGATCCCATAGCTCATAAAAATAGATTTATACATGCTATTGATTTTACTTTACCTGAGGGAAGTAAGATTTATGCAGCACAAGATGGAGAAATTGGACGAATTAAAGATGATTCTAATGAAGGTGGTTTTACAAAAAAATATAGAGAAGCAGATCCTAACAAATACTTGAATTACATAACCATAAAACATAAAAATGGGGAATTTTCTGAATATGCTCATCTTAAATATAACAGTCTTAAAATTAAAATAGGCGACAAGGTTAGGAGAGGAGACTTAATAGCTCTAAGTGGTAATACTGGTATTTCAACCGAACCCCATCTTCATTTTCATGTTCTACGCACTATAGATGATGGAAACGACTGGAAGACACTAGATATAAAATGGGGAAATACACCAAAAATAGAAGAAAAAGAAATAAGAGACGGTAGAATAGTAAAGTATTATGAATTTTAATCAATCTTAAAATAATTGACTAATAATAAATATTATTATATAGTATTTTTAGTAAACTAAAACAGAAAATCACTAAAAAGATGGAGGCCAGTAATGAAAGAATGGATTATAGTTCTTGGTTACGGTTGTGTTTTAACAAAAGATTTAAAGAATTATCTTCAAAAAGTAGCAGAATATGTGAAGGAAAATCCATTTCTCTACATAATTACCTGCGGGGGATTTACTGAAAGAAAAAGTAATCCCGGAGTTTCAGAAGCAGGAATGATGAGAAAGTATTTAATGGAGTTAGGTATTCCTTCTGTAAAGATATTGGAAGAAAATAGATCTCAAACAACTATAGAAAATATCTATAATGTCAGCGAAATTTTAGATTTATTTAGTGAAGAGTATCAAGATGTTGTCATTTTTTGTGATAGCACAAGGAAGTTTAAGGTAAAGCAAGAAGCTAAACACTTTTTAAATTTACGTTTTAAAATTTACGGCGTAGATTTTAACAGGACCTTAAAAGAAAAAATCTTCCAGTGGTTTATAGCTACTCCTTTAGAGATGATTATTTTCCGAATTCCTTTATTGAGAGATGCTTTTACAACATCTCGTTTCAAAAGAAATGCCGAAAGGTAAAACTAAATTATACAGGGCCGACAAATGTCGGTCCTTTTTTATGTTAAAATAAGAATATGGCTGATAATTTAGTAAGTTGGGATATTTATGAAATAAGCACAAAAACAACACCTATAAACGGTGTTATGCTTCGTGGAAGGATAAGAAAATTATGTCTGGAGAATAATACCAATGTTTTAGTAGAAAATACTCAGGATGTAGACGGGCGCGTTAGATTTGCAGTTATTAATGGAGAGAGTCCTACTGATATCGTTAATTATCTAAATAAAATACTACCAGACGTTAAAATAGAGCTAGTTAAAGAAAATGTTGTTAATCCGGTACTGTCTAAATTAAAAGTAAATATAAAAGAAAGATATAATCTATGAAAATAATATTGGTAGATGCAATAAATACATTTGTAATAAAGGAAGAAGGTATATTCAAGGAGATGCATGATTTACTTGAAGAGTATTCTAATGAGAAGATTATTCTTACCAATGCAGACGATAAACAGATAAAAGAACATGGATTAGATCAATTACCATATAAATTATTCACTCTTAAGCATAATCCTAATAAAACAGACCCAGAATATTATATAAAGCTTTTGGAAAAATTTAATTTAACCCCAGACGATGTAATTTATTTTGAACATAATAAAGATGCAATTGAGAGTGCAAAATCTGTTGGAATAAAAACTTATTACTATGATCCGGAGAAAAAAGATTTAAATAGTTTAAAAGAATTTTTGAATAATAATTCATAGGGAAAACATGGAATTAATAAAAATTATAAAAGAAAATAAAATTGATGATGGATGGGAGTTTATAGTCCAGATAGGTGATAGTGAAAATTATCAATATAAAGTCCATTTAAATGAAGAGTATTATAAGAAACTAACAGATGAAGAAATTAAACCTGGTCAATTAATAGAAAAATCTTTTCAATTTTTACTAGAAAGAGAACCAAAGACCTCTATTTTAAAAGAATTTAATTTAGAAATAATAAATAAATATTTTCCAGAATATGAAGAAAATATATATTCAAGTAAAAACTAACGCTAAAGAAAAAAAAGTTGAAAAACTTCAGGAAGATAAGTTTAAAGTTTCAGTTACTGAGTCACCAGAAAAAGGAAAAGCTAATAAAGCAGTGATAAAAGTTTTAGCTGATTATTTTGATGTTTCTCAGAATAGAGTAGAGATAAAAGCGGGACACACTTCAAAAAGTAAGATAATAGAGCTAAAATAAAAACATATGAGTTTTTTATCAATAATTATAGGAATAATAATAGGAGGTATACTTTCTTACTATCTTTTCCATCATCAATTGGAAAGGAACGTAGAAACAGAAATTGAAGAAAAGATTGAAACAAAAGAAGAAAATCTAAACAAAATACTTTCTTTATTAGAAAAGGAAGAAGAGTTATCTAATCATGATGTAAGAGAGATGATAGGTGTTTCTAGTAGAACAGTTGTAAGGTACATGGATGAACTAGAAGAAAGGGGACAAGTGGAACAAGTTGGAGAAAGGGGATATGGAGTAGTTTATAAGCTGAAAAAATAATTTTGAGCCGATTTATTTCGGCTCTTTTTATTATTGACTTATTAATCTCAATATCTTATATTTTTCAACCGTACTTTAAATTATAAATAAAAAAGATAGAAAGATATGACAGAACAGGAAACAGTTGAAATAAAAACGCAGTTTTTCTTTAATTCTTTTATTTCTTTTGCAAAAAAAGATAGAAAAGATTCTATTGAAGTTGTAAAAGAAATACACACAAAACTTGAAGAAGAAAAAGACTGCAAAGAACTCTTTGAAATATTACTTTGTTTTTATGAAGTTAAAAATATCCATTTTTCTAAAAAGGAAGAAAAGGAGTGGAGCAGGATAGAAAATTTAATTATTATTTATTTAAATAGTTCAATCGGCTTAATTAGCCCTAACCCAGAAAAAACTTCAAAATCCTTCCTTGAAATATTGGGTAGGTACAGAACAAATTCAGAAGAGTTTCCAAGACCGGTCTCGAGAGTAATGGAGAGAAAAATAGAAGAAATAGGTCTCTATGAGGCGTTGCATCAAAAATAAAAAATCATGGCACTACTTTGAAAGGTAGTGCTTTTTTTATTTACTCTTGACACGTCTGTTATTATTAAAATAGAACTGAAACAATAACAAAAGGAGATTTATTATGAAAAGATTCATAATTCCCCGCGTTTCTCACTGCAAAGAAGGATGTTAGCTTTGCTCTGTGCATCAATTTGATGCACAGAGCTTTTTTATTTTAGCATTTGCAATACATACCCTAGGGGGGTATTATAAAAACATGAAAGAAGAAATAAAGAAAAAAGTTAATAACAGATTAAAAAGAATTGAAGGTCAGGTTCGTGGCTTACAAAAAATGATTGATGAAGAAAAATATTGTATTGATGTAATAAATCAATCTTCAGCAATAAGAAGTGCTTTATCAGCTGTAGAAGATCTAATGCTTGAAAATCATTTATCTGAGCACGTTATTCATCAGATGAAAGAGGGTCAAGAGGATAAAGCAGTAGATGAAATAATAAATGTCTTTAAAAGGTCCAAGAAAAAATAAAGTAAAAATATGAACAATTTATATCATAGTCATATGTTTGGTGGAGGTTTTTGGATGGTTTTATTTTGGATAGGTATAATTTTTCTTTTTATTTGGATAGTTAAGGAAATTACAAAATCCAATTCAAATGAAAAAGAAGACGAAACACCTCTAAAGATTTTAAAAGAAAGATACGCTAAAGGAGAGATAAATAAAGAGGAGTTTGAGGAAAAGAAAAAAGATATAAAAAATTAAACATGAAAAATAAAAATTATATTTTGCTATTTTTAGTTGTTTTAATCGGTTTAGTTGGATTTGCTTTTATGCAGTCATCCTCGAATATGAATCAAGATGGAATTCTTGCTTCAGTTTATAAGTCACCAAACTGTGGTTGTTGTAGTGTTTATGCTTCTTATATGAGCAGAGAGGGTTACAACGTAGAAACACATGATTTTATAAACATGAGAGAAATAAAAGAAAAATACGACATTCCTTATGAGCTTGAAAGTTGTCATACATCTGAAATAGAAGGTTACGTTGTGGAGGGTCACGTACCAAATGAAGCAATAGAAAAATTACTCGCAGAAAAACCTAACATTAAAGGCATTGGTATGCCTGGAATGCCTGCGGGATCACCAGGAATGCCTGGACCGAAAAACGGAGAATTCTCTATTTATGAGATAAATAATGATGGTACTGAAGGAGATGTGTTTATGAACATATAATTATGAAAAAACTTCTACTTTTCCCATTATCCTTACTAGGGCTTGTTCCTAAAATTGTTTCAGCTCACTGCCCACTTTGTACTGCTGGAGCTGGAGCTTTAGCTATTTTAGCGGCTTCACTGGGTGTTTCTTCAATTGTTGTTGGTGTTTTAATTGGAGCATTTTCTTTAGCTTTAGGCTTGTGGATATCTAAATTAGTTAAAAAGAAGTATATACCTTATCAAGAAGAAATCTTATCTTCTCTTATATTTTTAAGTACTGTTCTACCTTTAATGCCTTTAGTGCAAGATTATGGTCCATTCTTTGTTCCTTTTATAGGTGAGTATGGTTCAACTTATACAATTAATCTTTATATATTTGGTGTTGTGATAGGAACGTTAATTATGTTTATATCTCCATATATAAGTAAATTAATTACGAAGACTAGAGACAAGCAAATTCCTTTTCAAGGAATAACAATCACTATAACTTTACTAATATTAACTTCAATAATTATTCAAATACTTTCATGATAAATATTAATTTAATTATTATTGGAATATTAACTTTATTTATCTTGTTTTTACTTATTAGATCGTTAACATCTTTTAAATTATGTGCTTTATGTGCTTCTGTTTTTTCTTCTTGGATTATTCTTTTAGTGTTTTACTATCTTAATTACGAAGTTAGTCCAGTTTTAATAGGTATATTAATAGGAGGAAGTGTTGTTGGTGGTATGTATTTATTAGAAGAGAAATTACCAAATAAATATAGTTTGTTTAAATTACCATACTTCTTAACTTTATTAAGTTTTTCTTATTTTTTATTAGATAAAAAGATTAATTATGATGTTTCTTTAATTTTAGGAATTTTATGGTTAATTTTTATAGCTATATTTTTAAGTAAAAATAATCAAAAAGTTAGTGTATTGAGTAAAAAAATAATTGAGTGCTGTAAAAATTGGTAATATGAAAATTTTTAGAAAAACAATTTTATTATTCTTGTCTATATTCTTAGTAATATTAGGAGTTGGTTTTCTTCAAGATAAAGAAGAAATAAAACCAATAAGTTTAGAGGCGCAGGTTTTGCCTGAAGAAGGCATTACTTTGCCTGTTAATTGGGAGGATATAGGTATTAATTTAGTAGATAAGGGTGTTATTGATTTTAATAAATTTAAAAATATCTATTCACAAAGAGGTGGTTTAAAAGAGGAATCTCTTAACTTATTAACTAAATCTAGCAGTAATAAGGTTGTAATGACTAAAGAAAACTCTAACGAGCTTTTAAACATCTTTTGGGCTTTAGGTCTTTCAAATAAAAATAAAATTTTAGAAGAGGGACCGATGACAGACATAAAATATGGAGGTAATCCAGCTAGATTTGCTTCTACTGGTGGTTGGACCATATCTGTTGGTCACGCAATGAATCATTATAGTGATCATGAATTTATTTCTTTAACAAAAGAACAGCAAGAGAAAGTAGAAAATGTGTCAAAGGGTATTTTTCGTCCTTGTTGTGGTAATTCAACGCATTTTCCAGACTGTAATCATGGAATGGCTATGTTGGGACTTTTACAGCTTTTATCAGAAAATAACTTAACCGAAGAGGAAATGTATAAAATCGCTCTTTCTGTTAACTCTTTTTGGTTTCCAGAAACTTATTTAACATTTGCTAGTTATTTTGAACAAAAAGAAGTTAATTGGGATTCAATTGATCCAAAAGTTGTCTTAAGTAATGACTTTTCTAGTGCTAACGGATATCAAAAAATTTTAAGAGAGATGAAACCAGTCGAATTAGAAAATAATAATAGTTGTAGCGTATAATGAATAAAAATATGGATTGTTGTAATCATAAAAATAACCACGAAGATCACAAAAATCATAAACATCATGATCATTCTAGTTCTCATGGACATGGAATGAGTCACGGCTCTGCTTTAATGTATTTAAAAAGGTTTTGGATAGTAACTTTTCTTTTAATTCCTCTTGTTTTAATACATCCTGAAGTGTCAGAGTTTTTAAATATATCTATAAATTTAGATAAATGGATTCAATTTGGAATCTCTACTATTATTTTTGGTTTTGCTTTAGTGTTTTTTCAGCATGCTTGGCACGAAATAAAAGCTAAACAATATGGCATGATGACTTTAGTTTCTCTGGCCGTAGGTACTGGTTACTTATTTTCCGTTGCTTCAACTTTTATTCCTATATTAGACACTAAATTTTATTTAGAGATTTCCACTTTGATATGGGTATTACTTTTTGGTCATTACCTAGAAGCAAAATCTAGTTCTGCTGCCGGAGATTCTTTAAAGGAAGTTGCAAAATTATTACCAAAACAAGCTCACAAATTAATAAATGGAGAAGAAAAGGATATTGATATTGAGGAATTGAAGGAAAATGACTTAATTTTAGTAAAACCAGGTGAAAAAATCCCAGCTGACGGATTAATAGAAAAAGGGTCTTCAAACGTAGATGAATCACTTATTAGTGGAGAATCAAAACCGATAAAAAAGAAACAAGGAGATACAGTTGTAGCGGGCTCAATTTGTTTAGATGGATCTTTAACTATAAAGCTTAACCGTGTTGGGGAGGGCTCTACAGTTGGTCAAATTAAGAAATTAATAGAAGAAGCAGGTAGAACTAAACCGAGATCACAAAGATTAGCTGACAAAGCTTCTGGTGTTCTTACTTTTGTGGCAGGAATTACAGCTCTTTTAACTTTATTAGTATGGACGTTGGTGATTGGTGAAACATTTGTTTTTTCTATTACGTTAGCAATAACTGTTTTAGTTATAGCTTGCCCTCATGCTCTTGGTCTAGCTATTCCAACTGTTACAACTATCACTACATCATTAGCTATTAAAAATGGCTTATTTATTAAAGATTTATCTAAGATAGAAACTATAAAAAACGCTGATTATGTTGTTTTTGATAAAACGGGAACTCTTACTGAAGGAGAGTTTGGAGTGACTGACATTAAAATAGTGGATGCAAAAAATGAGGAGGAAGTACTGAGGATCGCAGCTTCTTTAGATCAAAAATCATCTCATGTGATAGGAAAATCAATAGTAAATTATGCAAAATCAAAAAATATAGAACTTAAAGATATTTCTGAATTTAAGTATATTTCTGGACAAGGGATAGAAGGAAAGATAGAAGGAAAAGAGTATTTTGTTGGGAATGAGAGACTATTAAAAAATCTAAATTTTGATAAAGAATTTAAAGATATAAAAGGAACTGTTGTTTTTGTAGCTAGTAAAGAAAAACTTTTTGGTTATATAATTCTTGATGACAGAATAAAAAAATCTTCCTATAAGGTAGTTAATAATCTTCATGAATTAGGTATAAAAGTAGCAATGATAACTGGAGATAATGAGTCTGTAGCAAAAGAAGTCTCAAAAGAACTTGGAATAGATGTATATTTTGCTGATGTTTTACCAGAGGATAAATATAAATATATAAAAGAATTACAGGAGAAAGGCAACACTGTTTTAATGGTTGGTGATGGAGTAAATGACGCTCCAGCTCTTACACAAGCTAATGTTGGTATTGCTATAGGCGCTGGAACTGATGTTGCTGTTGAATCGGGTGATGTTGTTTTAACTAAAAATGATCCGGGTGACGTTGAGAAATTAATAAAACTTTCCAAAAAAGTTTATAGAAAAATGATTCAAAATTTATTTTGGGCATTAGGTTATAACGTAATAGCTATTCCAGCTGCTGCCGGAGTCTTTGCTTACTGGAACTTCTTTTTAAGGCCAGAAATAGGAGCCTTAGTTATGAGTCTTTCAACGGTAATAGTTGTAATAAATGCAATGACATTAAAGAGAATAGATATTTGATGCATAGGGCTTTTATTATGTTAAAATAAAGCCATGAAAAAGATATTTATAACACTATTTATATTTGTTAGTTTGTTTGCTTTGAATACTTCATCTGTTAGTGCTTGTTCTTGTATACCTCCAGTACCACCAACAGAGGCGATAGAACAATCTTCTGCAGTTTTTTCTGGTTTAGTTACTAACTTAGAAAATGATGAATATAGTAGAGATTTTAACCCTAATCCTGTGATTGTCACTGTAGAAGTAATGGACGTATGGAAGGGGATTGATTCTAGTGAGGTTACTTTAGAAACAGCAAGACAATCTGCTACTTGTGGTTATAACTTCGAAGAAGGAGAAGAGTATTTAATTTATGCTCATGGACCAAATAATGATTTGTCAGTTAGTGCTTGTAGTAGAACCAGTCTTTTGTCTAATGCGCAAAATGATATTGAAGAACTTGGTGATCCAATAGAATTAATATTAAATGAGCCAAATAACAATAGACCAACAATAGAACAAAATTTTACAACAAACTTAATAGTTGTTGGAGGGTTATTTGCTGTAGCAGTTTTAACTTTAGTATTTAACAGGAAAAAAGAAGAAATTAAAGAATTAGAAAGAGAACAGTAAGAAGCGTGAATCATGATATAATTTAAAACAATATGAGAAATTTCATTAAAAAATTTAAGAAACCGAGATACTGGGTTACTACCGTAATTATAATTGCTGTAGCTTTGTTTATATTTTTACCTGGCGAAGGTCCAATTTATGAGTCAGAAATAGTTGCACGTGGTGATGTTTCAGAAATAATATCTGGTACCGGTTTTGTTTCTGCTGAAGATGAAGTTAATCTTTCTTTTGAAACATCAGGTACGGTAAATCAAGTTTTTATTAATGAAGGTGACTCTGTTGTAAGAGGACAGATTTTAGCTTCTTTAGATTCGCAGATATTACAAGATGAAGTTGATAGTGCTAGAGCCTCACTTTTGTCTCAAGAAGCACAACTTCAAGAGATGTATGCTGGATTATCTGCCACTGAAGAGGCTGTAGCAAAAGAAAAATTAGAAACAGCCATATTAAATCTCTTAACCTCTGATATAGAAGCGCATTTTACAGGAGATCAAATTGAAGGAAGCATTTATTCATACACACCACCAACTATTTCTGGAACATATAAAAGCACCGAACAAGGCGAATATGTTATAGAAATTTACAACTCTAATTCATCTTCTGGTTATTCCTTTAGATATTCTGGTTTAGAAGATGGTTCTGAAGAAGTATCAATAGAAAAACCAATTCCATTAGGTATAAGAGGTTTATATATCCAATTTCCAGAAAGTTTTGCTAAAGGAGATGGAGTTGAATGGACAATAAGAATACCAAACATTCGATCTAGTCAGTACACAACAAGAAGGCAAGCATATGAACAAGCTTTAGCTGATTATAATTTAGCAAAAGAAGGTAGCAGACCAGAACAAATTCAAGCTCAAGAAGCACAAGTTGCTCAAGCTAGAGCAAATTATCAAAAAGCTCAAAATGCTCTTTCCAGGGCTACACTTTATTCACCAATAAACGGTGTTGTGCGTTCTGTTCCTACTGTTGGAGAAAACATAACTTCAGCTCAAAATGCTTTTTATATTTTGTCTAATTCCGAATATCACATTACCTTATATATACCAGAATCAGATATAGCTAATGTATCTATTGGAAATACTGCAGAAGTAGATTTTATAGCATTTTCTAATGAAATTTTTGATGCAGAAGTAGGGTATATTTCTCCTGCAGCAGAAATAAAAGACGGAGTTACAGTATTTAAAACTAGATTATTTTTTAATGAAATTGATCCAAGAGTAAGAGCGGGTATGACAGCCGATGTGGATATATACACTGAAACAATAAATGATGCCGTAACTATTCCTGGTAGAGCAGTTTATAGAACTGATGAAGGTAATTTTGTAAGAGTGATAAATGATGGAGAAATAGAAGAAAGACAAGTAGAATTAGGTCTTCGTGGATACGATGGTAGAGTAGAAATAAAATCAGGATTAGAAGAAAATGAAGAAGTTATAACCTTTATCTCATCCGAAGCTTTAGATGAGCTTACAAACTAAAAATTTAATGGCATTATTCGAGGTTGAAAACGTTACAAAAATATTTAAAAGCGGTGATATCGAAACAAAAGCTTTAAAAGGAGTTACCTTTAAAATTGAGAGGGGAGAGTTTGTTTCTATTATGGGCCCTTCTGGATCTGGAAAATCTACTCTTTTACATATATTAGGTTTTTTATCAGAACACACTGATGGTATTTATAAATTTAATAATAAAAAATTTACAGATTTCAGTGATGAAGAGGTTGCTCGTATAAGAAATGAAGAAATGGGTTTTGTTTTCCAGTCCTTTAATTTATTAGGTAGAAATACCGTTTATGAAAATGTACGTCTTCCTCTTTTGTACTCAAGTATTCCAGAAAATGAATGGGATGGAAAAATAAAAAAAGCTATAGAACAAGTTGGTCTTTCTCATCGTATTGATTATGAAACTTCTCGTCTTTCTGGAGGAGAAAGACAAAGGACAGCTATTGCTAGAGCTTTAGTCAATAATCCTAGAGTTATATTTGCAGACGAACCAACAGGAAATTTAGATTCAAAAACTGGAGGTGCTATCATGGATATTTTGCAGGATTTACATAAAAAACAAGGCAGTACTGTTGTTTTAATTACTCATGAAGAATCAACTGCAGAATACGCAGAAAGAGTTTTACATATTCTAGATGGTAATTTAGATAGAGATTTCAAGGTTGAAAAAAGAAGAAAAGGCAGTAATGGATAACTTTCTAAAGAAGAAAATGAAAAAAATGAAAATTAATATAAAAAGATTTAAATACACAATACTTACTGCCTTTGACTCTATAAAAACTAACGCAGTTAGAAGTTTTTTAACTGTTTTAGGAATTGTTATAGGTGTTGCTTCTATTATTTTGATAATGTCTCTGGGAGAAGCAGCTGAAAACCTGATTTTAGGAGAAATTAATCAGATGGGAGCAGAAACAGTTGTGGCTCTGCCAGGTGAATTAACTGATGAGACTTCTATATTTTCTGATAGCTTAACTCAAAAAGATGTAGATGCATTAAGCAGAACTTCTAATGTTCCTAATTTAGTAAATATAATGCCAGCTGTAGTTGTTCCCGGAGAATTAGAGTACTTAGGAGAAACATACAGTCCGGCTGTTATGTTAGGAGCAGAAGCTGATTTTTTCAGTGAAGTATTTAATGTATTTCCTAATCCAGGAAGTAACTTTACTGAGTTTGATGTAGATGGAAGATCAAGAGTTGTTATTATTGGTTCAAAAGTTAAAGAAGAGCTTTTTGGAAACTCAAATGCTATAGGTGAAAGAGTAACTATAAAAGATAATCAATTTAGGGTGGTTGGTGTTTATCCTCAGATAGGACAAAGAGGGTTGTTTGATATGGATGATCTAGCTTTAATGCCGTACACAACAGCACAAACATATCTTTTAGGTACAAACTATTTTCATAGAATAATTATGCAAGCAGACAGTGCTGATAATGTTGATAAGATGGCTTATGATGTTAGAGCAACACTAAGAGAAAGTCATGGTCTAGACTTGGACAGAGAGGACGATTTTGACGTATTAACACAACAAGGCCTAGTAGATGGCGTATCGATAATTGTAGGCGCTCTAACAGCCTTTTTGGCCTCTGCAGTGGCTATCGCGTTAGTAGTTGGAGGTATTGGAGTTATGAATATTATGCTTGTTTCTGTAACTGAAAGAACTAAAGAGATTGGTTTAAGAAAAGCACTTGGTGCAACTAAAAAAGCAATAATGCAGCAGTTCCTTTGGGAAGCGGTCGTCTTAACATTAGTAGGTGGTGTGATAGGAGTAATACTTGGAGCAGCACTTTCTTATCTTGCTTCTATTATTCTTTCTCAGGTTTTAGTTTCTGGCTGGTCATTTTCATTCCCAGTTTTTGCTGCTATTTTAGGAGTAGTGGTATCAACAGCAGTCGGATTAATATTTGGACTTTATCCTGCTAAAAAAGCAGCAGAAAAAAGTCCTATTGAAGCATTAAGATATGAGTAATATAGAAACAAACAAAGCCTTTTGGTGTTTAAAAAAAGAAGATGTTTTTAAAGATTTAAAAACAAGAGAATCTGGTCTAACTCCTAAAGAAGTAGAAGAAAGACAAAAAGAAATTGGGTTAAACAGTTTTAGTAAAGAAAAAAGATTTTCTAAATTTAAAATACTATTTAACCAATTTAAGAGTCCGTTAATTTTTATTCTTATTATTGCTGGAGTTGTTACTTTGATTGTTCAAGAATGGGTTGATTCTGGTGTTATATTTTTAGCTATTTTTGTAAATGCTGCTTTAGGTTTTTATCAAGAAAACAGAGCAGAAAATGCTTTAGAAAGATTAAAGTCATACATAAAGGAAAGAGCTAGAGTTATTCGTGATGGAGAAGAACATGAAATAGACGCTAAACAAATTGTGCCAGGAGATCTTATACATCTTAGTTATGGAAGCAGAATTCCTGCTGATGCAAGAATAATATCTGCAAAAAACTTTACAGTAGATGAAGCTATCTTAACTGGAGAATCTCTACCAGTTAATAAAAATACAGAAATTATATCAGAAGGTGCTAGCCTTCCTGAAAGAAGTAATATGGTTTTTGGTGGAACTTTAGTTGTTGAGGGTTATGCGGTAGCTGTTGTTACAAAAACAGGAACAAATACAGAAATAGGGAAAATTGCAAAAATAGTATCAGAAACAGAAAGAGGGAAAACTCCATTACAGAAAGCAGTTACAAAGCTAGCCTGGGTTATTACTGCTGGAGCCATTCTTTTAATAACCGCTTTGTTTTTTGTTGGCTTATCGCAAGGACAACCATTATTTGAGATGTTTTTAATTTCTTCTGCTGTTGCTGTTGGAGCTATTCCAGAAGCATTACCAATATCTTTAACAATTATTTTAGCCGTAGGAGTAGAACAATTAGCAAAAAGAAAAGGAATAATGAGAAGCTTATCAGCAGCAGAAACTTTGGGTTCAACTTCTGTAATAATGACAGATAAAACCGGAACTTTAACTCAAGCTGATTTAAGTTTAATAAATATAGCTAGTACAGAAGAAATTTTAGAAGACAAAATAAAAGATATAGGAAAAAGAAAAACACTAGATCAAGATCATCAGAACATTTTAAAACTAGCTATGACAAATGCTGATGTTTTAATTGAAAATCCAAAAGAAAATCCAAAAGATTGGAGAATTGTAGGCAAGCCTTTGGAAAGTCATATAGTTAGATTAGCTGGTAAATATGGGATAAATGCTATTGATTTAAAACAAAAAGAACACTATCACAGCGTACTTTCTTTTAATTCAGTTAATAAATTTTCTGCTGCTCATGTAAAAAAATCTAAAAATTTTCCTAATCCAATAGACAATGGAAAAGATTTTTACGCTATTTTAGGCGCGCCTGATATTCTTTTAGAAAGATCTAGCTTAGATAAAGATTCTTTTATAAAAATAAAAAATAAAATAGATAAAATGAGTGGAGAAGGTAAAAGGCTTCTTGGATTAGCAGTAGTAGAAGCACCTTCGAGTGATGATCCAGAGATGATTTCACCAGATATTATAAAGAATATAACTTTTGTTGGTCTCTTTGCTTTCTTTGATCCAATAAGACCAGGAGTTCCAGGAGCAATTAAAAAGATGGAAGAATCTGGAGTACAGGTTGTTATGGCTACTGGAGATCTAAAAGGAACAGCTATGTCTATTGCTAAAGAAATAGGCTGGGATATAAACGAAGGAAATGTTTTAACTGGAGAAGAACTACGCCAAATTTCAGATGAAGAATTATTAGAAAATATAGATAATATAAAAATATATGCTCGTGTAACTCCAGAAGACAAAATGAGAGTAGGAAAGCTTTTTCAAAGTAGGGGAGAGATTGTTGGGATGACTGGTGATGGAGTTAATGACGCTCCTTCATTAAAAGCAGTTGATATAGGTATTGCTGTTGGTTCTGGGTCTGATGTTGCAAAAGAAGTCTCAGATCTGGTTATACTGGACGATAACTTTGAAACAATAGTGGCCGCTATAGAAGAAGGTAGAAGAATATTAAATAACATAAGAAAATCGTTTATTTATTTAGTTTCTAACTCTTTTGATGAAATTATTTTAATTGGGGGAAGTATATTTATGGGGCTTTCTTTACCTTTGACTGCTTTACAAATTATCTGGGTAAATTTCTTTACTGGTAGTTTACCCGCCCTTTCTTATGCTTTCGATGATTTTATAGATAAAAAACACGTAACTTCTAGATCATCAAAAAATATAATCGATAGAGAGGTAAAAGCTCTAACATTAGGAGTTGGGATTGTAACTTCTGCATTTCTTTTAGGTCTTTATTGGTTTTTAATGAAGATGAATATACCAGAAATAGAAGCTAAAACATTCCTTTTTGCTTGTTTTGCCTCTTATATTTTATTTATATCTTTCTCATTCAGAAGTTTGAAAAAATCTATCTTTGCTTATAATATTTTTTCAAATAAATTCTTAAATTACAGTGTATTAATTGGATTAACTTTAACGGCTATAACAATTTATATTCCTTTCCTACAAGAAATATTTGGCACTGTTGCTTTAAGTGCTTCTTGGTTAGTTTGGTTAGCTCTTTGGACTGTAATGAATATATTATTAGTTGAAACAGCTAAGTGGATATATAGAAACGATTAAATAGTTTGGGTTTCTAATTCTTCTTTACTTTCTTCTATTTCTTTTTCAGGAATTAAGAAAATTAAAATACTAGTGAAAACTATACTAAACATTATTATTGAGTAAGTTAAATCTTGGATCATTTGATTATCAACTAAAGTAACTAACGCAGCACCCACTAGACCCTTTGGTAATAATCTAATAAGTACATCCTTATCGTACTTAGGAGTGTCTGAGTTTATAAACATTTTTACAGAAATTATTCTAGCTCCAAAAAGTAATACCATAACCCCCGCACCACCTAATATAAGTAGAAGATTATTCAATGGAATAGATAATCCTATGTAAACAAAGAAATAGGTCTTTAAAATAAAAACAAATCCTTTAAACATATTCTTTTCCCAGTTAGTTAGAGTAAACTCTTCAAACTCTAAAAACCTAGGTAGTCTTTCAAATTTTGTAAATTGAAGATTACCGAGAGTTATACCAAAGGCAAAGGCAGCGATAACTCCTGAAATTCCCAGTAATTCACTAGCTCCAAACACTATCAAAACCAAGGCTGGTGTCATAAATATATTATTTTCTATTCCTCTAAAACTTTTAATAAGTTGTGACCAAATAACAGCCATCAAAATACCTACCACCAAAGCAGTTATAAATCCAACTCCAAAATCAATTGAAAAACTTTTAAAATCAAAGATTCCACCATTAAAAATATTAACAAAGGCTAAAATAATACTTACAGTCACAATGTCATTAATATTAGATTCAAGAGCAAGTATTCTTTTTGTTTCTTCTTGAACGGGTAGTTTATTAGCTATAGGAATAACTATTCCGGCAGAAATACCACCAACAATAAGAGCTACAAATATTGATTCAAGAATTGCTAAGCCAAAGAAAAAATAACCTATAGGAGTAACTATTGCTGTACTTATTAGTAAAGTACTAAACATTAAAGCAGAAGCACGTGAAGCCGAGCCTAATATACCTTTTATTTTTATATTTAAACCGGCATCAAAAAGTATTATTAAAAGTGTAAGAGTAGCAAAAACATCTCCTAGTATTCCAAATTGTTCGATGTCAACTAAATGAGTTATAGGACCCAAAATAAGACCTATAGATAGTAAAAACAAAACATCAGGAATTTGGTATTTTTCAAATAAACTTGTAAAAAGATATGCAAAAAATATTAGCGAACCTATAGATAATGTTATTAATGCTAGTTCCATTTATTTATTTAGTATTTTATTTATTTTCTCTGCAATTTTTATCATATCTTTTTCTTTCTTTCCTCTTGTTGTCTCTGCTGCTGTACCTAATCTAATTCCTGAAGGATCAAAAGGCGAGCGAGTTTCTCCTGGAATTGTATTCTTATTAACTATTATTCCAGCTTTTTCCAGTTTTTCACTAGCATCAGATCCGCTTAAACCATTTCCTCCCATCCAGGTATCCATAAGAATTAAGTGACTATCTGTTCCGCCCGATATTATTTTCCATTCTAGCTCTTTTAGTTTACTAGCTAAGACCCTAGCATTTGAAACAACTTGTTTAGCGTATTTTTGAAAATCTTTTGTATTAGCTTCTTTCAGTGCTACCGCCACAGCTGCTATCTGATTTATGTGAGGTCCGCCTTGCAGACCCGGGAAAACAGCTTTATCTACTAATTTATCTAATTCTCTTTTATCTTTTTTTACAAAAATCATGGCATTTCTAGGACCTCTTAAAGTCTTATGAACTGTTGTTGTGACTATATCAGCGTATTTAAAAGGGGAAGGGTAGGCTTTTCCAGCTACTAAACCAGCAACATGAGACATGTCTACCATTAAATAAGCTCCACAGGCATCAGCTATTTCTCTGAATTTTTTAAAGTTGACTTTTCTTGGGTAGGCAGTAAAACCAGCAACTATTATGTCTGGCTTTTCTTTTTTAGCTTTTTTCTTTAATTCTTCATAATTTATAACTTCATTTTTTTCATCAACTCCGAAAGAAATTTGTTTCCAAAATATTCCAGTTGCTGAAACTTTATGTCCATGAGTTAGGTGACCTCCATGACTTAAACTCATTCCCATTATTTTCCCTCCAGGCTTTACTAAACCAAGGTAAACAGCTAAATTAGCCGGAGATCCTGACAAGGGTTGAACATTTACGTGCCATTTTTTTTCATTTAGATTAAATAAATCTAAAGCTCTTTCTTTACAAAGATTTTCAATTTTATCTATATATTTTTGTCCACCGTAATATCTTTTTTCTGGATAACCTTCAGCGTATTTATTAGTTAACTCTGATCCTAGAGCATCTAAAACATCCTTAGATACATAATTTTCAGATGCTATCAAGTTAATAACTTTCTTTTGCCTCTTCTTTTCTGCCTTTATTAAGCTTTCTATTTTCTTGTCTTTCATAATTCTTAATAATTTTATCAACTTTAAAGATGTTTATCCAATTAATGATTAGCAACAAACGGTCTTATTTAGTAAAATAAAAACATTATGAAATTATACAAACCTTATGAAGAGAGGACTCCCGATTCTCAATATCAAGATGTTTTGAGAAAAATATATGAAGAAGGTAGAGAAGTTGTGCCAATTCATGGAGAAAAAACAAAGATGCTTGTTGGAGTGCAATTAAGATACGATATATCAAACGGTTTTCCCGTTATAACTGAAAGAGATTTATCTGGACACTTTTTTAAAGGTGCCCTTGCAGAACATATAGCATTTTTAAATGGCGCAAGAACTCAAGAAGAATTAGAAAAATTTGGTTGTAAATGGTGGGATAGATGGGTTACAAAAGAAAAATGTGACATTTTTGGTTTACCAGAAGGAGATCTTGGTGATGGTTCTTATGGGGCGGCATGGGCTAATTTTCCAACAAAAGAAGGAAAACCTTTTAATCAAATAAAGGAAGTAATGAAACAATTAAAAGAAAGACCTTATTTAAGGACTCACTTTATTTCGCCTTGGATACCACAGTACACTATCCAACATAAGGATTTAACAAGAAAAGTTGTGGTGGCTCCTTGTCATGGTTGGATTCACATATTAGCTGATCCAAAAACCAAAGAATTAAGTATTCATCATTTTCAGAGAAGCGCTGATTTTCCAGTTGGAGTTCCGTTTAATATTGTTCAATACGCGGCTTTTGGCTTAATGGCATCTAGTTTAATAGGTTACACATTAAAAGAAATAGTCTATACATTTTCTGATGCTCATATATATGAAAGACAATTTGAAAAAGTAGAGGAGATTATATCAAGAAATCCTAGAAAACTTCCTACGGTTAAAATTGATAATTCAATAAAAGATATTTTTGATTTTCGTCCAGAACATTTTATTCTTGAAGATTATAATCCTCATGAAAAAATGATAATCCCAACCCCTGTTTAAAATGAGTAATGACTTTGTAGATGAAAACAACTCAAAAAGACACGCATCTCCAGACGATGTATATTCAAAAACCATTAAAAAAATAAAGGAAGATGGGGTTTGTCCTTTTTGTTCAGATCAATTAAAAAAATATCATAAAAATCCAATAATATTCGAGAATGATTATTGGTTAGCTACTAAAAATATGTATCCTTACGAAGGAGCTAAGGTTCATATACTTATTATTCATAAAGAACATATATCTTTAATAAAGAATATAAATAATGAGGGTTGGAGTAATTTACAAAATATTATTTTAAAAATACAAGAAAAATTTTCTTTAAAGGGAGGATCTTTCTTTATTCGTTTTGGAGATACCAAAATGACTGGAGCTAGTGTTTCTCATCTTCATGCTCAATTAGTTTCTCCCGAAGAAGAAGAGGAGAATAAAAAACCTATTATAGTTAGACTTGGTTAATCTTCTTTCTCAATTTTTATTAACTCAATATTAAAAGTTTTTAGTATGCTTTCTGCGTCTAGTAGAGAGTATCCTTCCTCAAAATAAACCTTCTTTATTCCAGCTATGGCTATAGATTTTGCACAGACTGGACAAGGGAATGTAGTTACATAAATTGAAGTGTCTTTTAAGCTTATACCACGTTTTGCTGCTTCAGCTATTATACATGCTTCAGCATGTATGAATTTTGATAATTCAAAACTTACACCGTAATCAAAATTACTTCTTGGATCACCAAAAATATTATGGACCTGGTCAGATGGTAAGGGTTTATTATATCCAGTTAGAATTATCTTTTTATCTTTTACTACTATGGCTCCTATTTGCCTCCACCAATCTGAACTTTTTTTAGCCTCTTCTTTAGCCTTATTAATAATCTTTTTATCAAATTTTTCTCTAGATATTTTTATATCCTCAGAAACCTCAACATCTTTTTTAAGGGAGTTATGTTTATTCCAGCGCAAAAAAACATTTTTGTAAGAAACATCTTTGTTTTTTAGATAAGATTTAGCAAATTCTTTACTTACATCTTCTTCTGGCATTAATATTTCTTTTGATGTTTCTAATTCATCTAAATTATCTTTATTTAAAACAGAAACATTAGAGAAACCTATTCCTTTTAGAGCGCTAACAATTTCATTTGCTTCCATTGCTCTTATGTCTCTCTCTAGTCTTGGAATTTCTCTAACTAGTTTTAGATCAATAACATAAATTTTACCAGTATTTTTTCTAAAAAAATTTATATAACCTTGATGTAAGGCAGGAACATAAGCAATTAAGGTTTTTTCTTTTGCCATCTAAGAATCTCCTTTTATTTTTTTAATAAAGTTTTTGGTAATTTGTTCTATTTCTTTAGATAATTTATTTGCTCCTTCAATAGTTAGATTTCTTATTCTAGCCGTTGTGGATGTTGCTGCAGTAGGAGGAATTGTGACTATTTTTTCACAAAACTCTTCATACTCTTTTTTTAAATTTTGAGTAAAATCAGACGTGCTCTCTGATGTAACTAAAACCTCGGGTCTTATTAATCGTATTAAATCACCTATGTCTTGGTCTATATCTTTTAGGGTTACTACATCCACAGATCTTAAGTGTACTAACATTTTTAATCTTTCTTCTTGAGGAACTATAGGTCTATCTGGACCTTTCCTTTTTTTTGTTAATTCATCAGAATCAACACCTACTATTAATATGTCTCCATAAGACTTTGCTCTTTCTAAATACATTGCGTGTCCTTCGTGAATTAAATCATAAACTCCTTGTGTTAACACAATTCTTTTATTTCCCTTCCTGAAAAAATCTACAACCTCTTTTAGTTCTTTATGATCAGATATAAAACGTGAATCAAGAGATGATTCTTTATTTAAAATATCTTGAATTTTCTTTTCTTTATCAGCCATTAAATATTATATAAGTTTATTACAATGTTATAATTATTCTATATGAAGAAGAAAAAATCAAAATTAATATCGATTGCTGCTATCGGTAAAAACAGAGCCATAGGAAAAAACAATAAACTTTTATGGCATATACCAGATGATTTAAAAAGATTTAAAGAATTAACTTTAGGTTACCCAATAATAATGGGTAGAAAGACTTATGAATCTTTACCAGAAAATTTTAGACCGCTTCCTGGAAGAGAAAATATAATAGTTACCAGAAATAAAGATTACAATGCTCCTGGAGCAAAAATAACTAATTCATTAGAAGAAGCTATTGAATACGGTCAATCTTTAGAAAAAGAAAAGATATTTATTGGAGGTGGACAGCAAATTTATAAACAAGCCATGCCTTTTGTGAATGAGCTTTATCTAACAATAATAAATGAAGAGAAGGACGGAGATGCTTTCTTTCCAGAATATCCTGATTTCAAAGAAATTTTATATAAAAAAGAAAAAGAATATAAAGGAATAAGATATTCTTGGATAAATCTAAAAAAATAAACATGAAGTTTACACATGTACTATGCCATTATGGCGAAATAGGATTAAAAGGAAAAAATAGAAATTTCTTTGAAAACATTTTAGTAAACAATATTAAAAAATCACTAAAAAACCATGAAATTGATTTTATTATTGTAGAAAAAATTAGGGGAAGAATATTAGTTAAACTTAAAAATCAAAAAGATTTAGAAAAATTAGAAGAATCATTAAAAAAAGTTTTTGGTTTGGTTAATTTTTCTTTTGCAGTAGAGATAGATAACGACATAAAAAAAATGAAAGATGCTTCTTTATCTTTATTAAAAGATAAAGAATTTAAATCTTTTAAAATTAACACAATAAGATCATATAAAGGTTTTTCACTTAATTCTCAGGAAATAAATGAAAAAATAGGGGAGTATATATTAGATAATTTGGACAAAAAGGTAAATCTAAATAATCCAGATGAAACAGTTTTTATGGAATTAACTAGAGATAAATCCTATTTATATACAGAAAAAATAAAAGGATTAGGAGGACTACCCGTAAGTAGTGGTGGTAGAGTACTATCTTTAATGTCTGGAGGAATAGACTCTCCAGTTGCTAGTTTTTTGATAGCAAAAAGAGGAGTGAGTATAAATTATATTCATTTTCATTCATATCCTCAGACCAGCAAAGAATCCATTAATAAAGTTAAGGATATTGTGAAAATACTAAAAGAATATAATCTTGGTTCAACAATTTATTTAGTACCTTTTATAGATATTCAAAAAGAAATAGTTATGAGTGCGCCTGAGACCTTAAGAATTATTCTTTATAGGAGATTTATGATGAGAATTTCTGAAAAGATTGCAAAAAAAGAAAAATACAAAGCATTAGTGACAGGAGACTCTATTGGGCAAGTAGCATCACAGACCTTAGAAAACATAGAATCAATTGCTGATGTAGTTAATATGCCCATTTTTAGACCTTTAATAAGCTTTGATAAAGAAGAAATCATAACTATATCTCAAAATATTAAAACTTATAAAACATCTATTAAAGATTGCCAGGATACATGTAGCTGGTTTATGCCAAAGCATCCCTCTACAAGATCTAGTATAAAAAAATTAAGCTCCGCCGAAGCGGAGCTTAATATAGATAAATTAGTTGAAGAAACTATTAAATCTATCGAAGTAATACAAGTGTAGATCTATCTGGTACTTCTAGAACTACAATTTCAGTTTCATCAATACCAAAGTTTAGGGCATCTTGTCTTGTAGGCATCCAAACATCAATATAGTTAACTTTTCTTTGATGCATTCTGTCGGTTACTTCGAAAACTTTATCGCCAAAGTGTTCAGGAATTTGAACTTTACTACCAAAAGGTAAAAAGTTAGCAGCTATTATTCCGTCTCTTACTTTTCCACCATTAGCGGTTATAAAAGGAGTATCATCGGTTTGATCCGGTGTGCTTGAATAGGCTGTAATCGTTACATTTAAGATATAGGGGTTAGGTTCTTCCTCTTCAGCGAACACTAGCTGTTCCTGGCTTATTTTTGCGTTTTCATTTACGCTAGTGTTAAAACCAGTAAAGAAAAGTGCGATAATTAAGAACGACACTACTATATTTTTTTTATTTTGCATGTTTTTGTTTTTAACTTGTTTTAAAAACACCCCTTTAGGGGTATTCTTCAAATCAAGCAAATAATATCACATACTAAATATTAAGTCAATGATAAATAAAGAGTTAGAAATTATATATAAAAAAGAGCATTTTTTGGCAATTAATAAATCTCCAGGGCTTTTAGTGCATCCATCATCACACACAAATAAGAAAGAGGTAACTTTAGCTGATTTAGTAGTAGAAGATTTTCCAGAGGTTTCTTTGGTAGGGGATAAACCAGGAATTAGACCAGGAATAGTTCATCGTCTTGATAGATTCACATCTGGCGTAATGATAGTAGCAAGAACTCAAGAATTTTTTGATTACTTTAAGAAACTTTTGAAAATTAGAGATATAAAGAAAACATACTGGGCTTTAGTTTGGGGGAAAATAGAAGATGAGGGAGTAATAGACACCCCTATTGGTTTAATAAACGGCACAACAAGAAGAAGTGTTGTTAGACCAGAAAAGAAGAATTTTAAATTAAAAATGGTAAAAGATGCCTATACTACCTATAAACCTTTAAAAAATTATAAAAAGGATGGAAAAGATTTTACATTATTAGAACTTTATCCAAAAACAGGTAGAACTCATCAATTGAGAGTTCATTTATTGAGTATTCATCATCAATTAGTAGCTGATGGAGTTTATGGTAAAAGAGATAACCCTTTTGGCTTAGAGAGATTTTTTCTTCATGCAAAAGCTATTGAGTTTACAGGTATAGATGGAGTGAGATTAAAAATAGAGGCACCTTTAACAGAAGATCTTCAAAACGTAATAGATCAATTAGAGTAAATAAAAAAGTTTAAGCCGTCCATTTGGACGGCTTTATTTAAGATTCGTTAGTTATCATTTCTTTATATTCAAAAGAATAAAAGAAAATCCCTGCTATTAAAAACATTCCTCCAATTAACACAACGACCCCTAATCGAGTAAAATAAGCTAAACAAAAAGCAATTAAAGTGCAGATTTCAGCTAATATAAAGCCGCTCTTTTCATTTGCTTCTTTACTTAATGAGTAAGTAATAAATGTTAATAGAGTAATAGCAATTATTCCAACACTTATAGAAAGGTTTATATTTTCTATAAACATTGGATTATGTCCTAATTGATAAAACCCATTCATTATAAAAATGAGTCCTACTATCAAAATAATTAAAGTAGGGTATTTATTCATGGAAACCTCCTTAATTTGTTAATTAACTATTTTTATTATAGCTTTATAGTAGTTATTCAACAAAAATTAAATATTGAAAGCTATGGAAAGATTATCTATAAAAACAGGATCATTAAAGTTCGTCCTTGGATGGCTGCTTATTGTACTTATAAGGTTAATACCTTTCAGGCCTCCAAATTTCCAACCAATGATGGCGACAATGATGCCTTTTTCAAAAAGATACTCAGTAGTATCTATTTTTCTTTTTGGATTCTTTACTATGGTAGTTGTTGATTTTTTTATGTCTAATCTAGGAGTTTGGACATTATTTACTGCTACTGTATTTGGGTTTCTAGGAGTTTGGTCATATTTTTACTTTCAAAAAAGATTAGGGAAAGTAAAAAATTATGTGAAATTCAGTATTTATGGAACATTGTTCTATGATATTGTAACGGGTCTATCTATAGGTCCTTTATTTTTCAATCAACCTTTATGGTCTGCTATAACAGGTCAGATTGTTTTTACTCTATGGCATCTTGCCGGAAATATTGTTTTTGCAATAATCCTAAGTCCATTAATAGAAAAATGGTTAGTATCGAATGAAACGTTAGAAATTTCTCTTTTTAAAGAGAAAAAATACATATAACAAAAACACGCCAGGTATTGGCGTGTTTAAATTTTATACTCTTATTCAAATCCTCAATATATAAAAATAGAAAGACATGAATGCCTTTTTATTTTTTTATGTGCGCGGGAGAGGATTTTCACGTCGTTCACTTCGCTCTCTCCCTAAAACCACTCGGTTTTAGTATTTCCATAATAGGAAAACAAGTGTTTTCCCAACACCCTTTCCTGTTCAAATCCTCAATATATAAAAATAGAAAGACATGAATGCCTTTTTATTTTTTTA
>JBBDIH010000118.1:0-9208 GCA_040880505.1 Minisyncoccota bacterium | reverse complement strand
TGTGCGCGGGAGAGGATTTGAACCTCCACGAGAATATTTCTCACAAGCCCCTCAAGCTTGCGTGTCTGCCGTTCCACCACCCGCGCTAAAAAGCTCTATTATTTATAGAGCTTTCTAAGTTTTTCTTTAATTTTTCTAGGAGGCAAGTCTCTTAAGTAATATAATTTTGATCTTTTCTTTCTTTTTGGACTTTCAAGAATTTCTATTCTTTTAATAATAGGGGAGTATATAGGATATATTTTTTCTACTCCTATGTTTTGAATACTTGAACGAACTGTAAAAGTAGCACCTGGTTCAGTCCCGTGCTTTCTAGCAATAATTACACCTTCAAACGGAGTTTCTCTTTCTTTATCTCCATCTTTAATTCTTTCCCAGACTTTAATTCTGGCTCCAAGTTTTAATTGTGATAATGTTTCTTGATTCATATTATTGAATTTCTACCAAGGTATTATATGTAAAATATATAAAAGTATCAATACCTATAAAATAAAAATATTAATATATTGACCTAGAACAATATATTATTGTATTGTATAAAATAGTTGTTTTATACAAAAACTCTAAACATTAAAGGTGATAATATGAGTAATATAAATCTAGAAATTGCTGATAGGGAAATCCGGGAAATTGTTAATGACTTACGGAAAAATGGTTTTCCAGAAGAAATTCCTTTAAAGGAAGCTATGGAAAATATGGAAAAGGAGAAAAAAGAGATACTTTCTTCTTTGGTAAATTTATCCGAAAAAGAGAAAGAATTGGATAGGAATCCCCATATTTGTACTAAAAACAGCAAACTATGGAATCTTCGTGAAGAAATCCAGGATAAGCTAAGAGAAGCTTTAAAGTTGGAAATGGCTAATCTTGGCATAATTGAGAGACAACTTGTTTCTTATGGTGCTATTCCATCTCCTGAAGAGAGTTGGAAGTATTATTATCTTCCAAATCTTGATATGGCATGTTGGACTTGTGGTGATAAGATACGCGTTAAAAGTCAAACAGTGTCAATTCATGACGGTCTATTTGCAATATCCGGCTCTGGAAGAGTTTCTCACAAACAAGTACCGTACTGTCCTACTTGTAATGCAGTACCACCTGATTCTAGCATTGAAAAAGTAGATCCGATTGAATCAATAATCCAGGATATTGCTGGGTTAAAATAACAAACCTTAACTAAAGGCTCCATGTGGAGCCTTTTATATTTTAAGAAAGGGGATTGTCTTTAAAAATTTTATTTGATACTATTCTTAAAGCAAATAAGAAGAGTCCGCCACCTTAGCTCAGTTGGCCAGAGCAACTGTTTTGTAAACAGTAGGTCGCCAGTTCGAATCTGGCAGGTGGCTCCAAAATAAAAAGTTATCCACAATTTCTTATGCCCTCGGGAGGCATAAATTTCTGGGGATAACTTTTCTTGTAAAAAGCTTGCAATTTTTTATAACTGGTGTATATTAAAAGTGAGGTTCATGAATTTGTCTTTATTGACTTATTTATGGACCTCACTGATGAGTCTCATATTTATTTATGGGGCTCTTTAGTTTTTATACACTTTAATCAATTGACACAAAAGTATTTTAATAAGAAACTAGAAAATGATTAACTTTCATTCTATTCATTTGCCCACGTAGCTCAGTTGGTAGAGCAATTCCATGGTAGGGAATAGGTCAGCGGTTCAAATCCGCTCGTGGGCTCAGATAGTTAAATTTTATTGATAAATTAAATTTATTTAGGTATACTCAAACCCGTTAGAGAAAATAAAATAATAAAAACATGGCACAAGGAAAATTCACAGATCATATAATAAGACTTGCTTGTTCAGAGTGTGATAAAAGAAATTACCACACAAGAAAGAACAAAAAGCAGGTTGATAGAAAAATAGAATTCAATAAATTCTGTAAATGGTGCAAAAAGCACACACCACATAAAGAAGTGAAAAGATAATTTTCACTTCTTTTTATAGGGGCATAGTGTCAACGGCTAGCACAGAAGTCTCCAAAACTTTTAGTCCGGGTTCGAATCCTGGTGCCCCTGCATTACAGCGCGACCAATTTTAATTAAAAAACCTGTTCCTCTTTTTTAAATTTGCTATAATATGATTAAAGGTTGTGTAGATAATTACTTAATTATTTAATTAATTCAAATTATGTCTAATAAATTAATGGTGGTTTTGTTGTCCGATACCTCAACACATGAGAATATGGGGCGTGCTTTACACGCTTTACTTTATGCTAAACAAGCTAAAGATGCAGGAATGGATGTAAAGTTAATTTTTGACGGCGGCGGTGTAGAATGGGCAGCCAAACTTGCTGACAAAGAACATCAGATGCATGAACTATACAAAGAACTTTTGGATTCAGGAGTAATTGAAGGTGTATGTGCATTTTGTTCTGAAGCCTTCGAAGTGGAAACTAAGTTAAAAGAAACAGAAGTGAGTTTTGTAGATGAAGATGAAGGTCATCCAAATGTTGGAAAGCGTATTGCTAATGATTGGCAAATTCTCATCATTTAGATAAAAGGTGATCTTTTTATTTTTTTAAATTCGGAAATAAAACACTTTTTTATTATATTCTCCCATTTACACCGTGACTGAGAGGGGTTATTTTACTCCATATTCAATTCCCAAATGATCCCTCAACAGTCCTAATATATAAGGTTTAAGACCGAGTTAGCCTGCATCACAGTGCGACCCTTTCTGACCGAGAGGGTTTTTATTTTTAAAGCAGATAAAAAGTATGTTTGACAATATTATAGTTTAGTGATATAAATAAATTAGAAAGTTAACACAAATTAAATACTTCTGATTATGACTAAAATGAAAGAATTGTCTCTAGACTATTTAAAAAAATTGCCTAAAAAAGTTATTCAAAAAGCTTTTGATGAAGCTTTATTTTTAGCAATTGGTAATGAAGATTTAGAAAAAATTAAAAACCTCGTTAAGAATGGGGCTAATGTAAATGCGGTAACTGAGGTTTCTTCTAGGAGTAGTCTCAGCAACATCAAAACACCTTTAATGTTGGCTTGTGATATCAGGAATCTAGATATTGTAAAGTTTCTTATCGATAATGGTGCAGATGTTAATGCCAGAAACAAGAGAGGGCGTAACGTTTTGTTTTTAGCCGCTCAAGATGAGGAAAATTTGGAAATTGTTAAGCTTCTTGTTTCTAACGGAGCCAGAACCAAATTTAGTGACCCTAGTGGATGGACTTCCGGTCGAACAGGTTGGTGGAAAAACTGTCCGCATGAAATCCATATGTTTTTCGCCAATCAGGATAAATCTGATGAATAGATTGCCAAAGATAAGTAAAATTATAAAACATCTCAAAAAAGAAAAATCATGGAATAATATAAAAGACTACTTATCTATAACAGGTTACATAGATAAAAAATCTTAAATATTAATTTTAAAATACTTTGGGCCACATATAAAAATGTGGCTCTTTTTTATTTCATATCAACTAATTCTGTTGAGATTGCGTCCCACAGCCCCTGCATCAAAACCACAACTAAAGCTTTTTAGAGGCTTATTTTATGTCTTTTTCTTTTTTTTGTTATAATATATATAAACAATGAACAAAAAAAATACGCCAAATAGTCACTCTCAAGTTAATTATAACCAAATAACTGATAGTATTTTTATAGGAACTAATTTTTGCTGTATGGCCCATTTTGATGAGGACCTTTTAGATAAAAATATAACAATAGATATTTCTCTTGAGGAAGAGAGAATAGATACTCCATTTGGTGTTGAAGCTTATTTATGGCTCCCAACTGAAGATAATTATGCTCCAAATCAGTATCAATTTGAAACAGGAGTTGAAGCAATAAAAAACGCAATAGATAATAACAAAAAGGTATATGTCCACTGCAAAAACGGACATGGAAGATCACCAACTTTAGTAATAGCTTACTTTATGAAACATGAAGACATGAATTTAAAAGAAGCTAAAGATTTAATAAAATCAAAAAGACCTGAGATACATCTTCATGATCCGCAAATTGAAGGACTAAAAAAATATAAAAATACTTTAAATAATTAATTTATGTATATTCCTTTTTTAACAGAAGAAATAGTGTTACTCATCAGCAGGCTGATAGTTGGTGCAGTTATGCTTTATTTTGGGTCTAATAAAATAACTGATCTAAAAACCAACGCTGAATCTTTTGTAAAAATGGGATTTAAACCAGGCTGGTTTTGGGGAACTATAGTAGCTTTTGTAGAATTTATAGGTGGACTTATGATCTTACTCGGCATCTTTGCTTGGATTCCAGCTATTCTTTTTGGATTCCAAATGATAGTCGGAACCATATGGAAGATTACAAATACAGATAAGCCTTTTACAGATTGGTCATATGATTTACTGCTTCTAGCCTTGATGCTTGTAATTGTAATATACGGATCTGGGATATATTCAGTAATTAATTAATAAATTTATGAATACAAATACAAAAGAACATAAAATATAATTAACCTAATATCAAAATATAAGTATAGTAATAATAGATTTTTAAAACTTATTTTCGCAGATTCCATCTGTACCTCGAAAAACCTAAGACGTTGAGTTTGAACTCTCAACGTCTTTTTATTTTAATATTTAAAGCGTTAGAATTATCCTAATTTTAAATGTATAATTTAAAATGTTTATGAAAAAGAAAAAAATAAATTGGAGTACAATATTAAGATTAACAGTTATAGAAGCAGTTATTATCGTTCTAGTTTTTGGTTCTTGGTACTACTTTATGATTAAAGTTCCTCAAGAAGAAAGAATTAGAAAAAACATAGAACAAAATATCAGAATTACAGAATCTATGAGAGAAGTAGGGTATTCAGGTAATTTGATTGAAGACTTGATTGACAATTAAATATTTTTTATATAACCTAGGCTGAAGTTGCTTAGTAACTCAAAAAATCCGAACTCAAAAAGGAGGATGAATGAAAGTTAATTTAATAGATCAAAAATTTGCTCTAGCTCTTACCGCTATAGCTGCTGTAGGTTTTGTGATGGGTTTTATTCTATCGCTATTTGGCCTTTTTTCTTACGTTATAGTCCTATTCATGGGATTTTACCTAAGGAAATCCAAAATGACCTGGAGTCCTATACTGGCTATAGCTTTTGGAATATTTTTAGGGGGATTACCTTTATTTTTCCCTAGCTACTATTCTTTCAGCTACTTAATAGAACAAGAAAAATTACTATCTGTGATTTTCTCTATTGTTGCTACGCCTTTTTTATTTATAAAATCTGCAACCATGCATGATTTTTGGGAAAAAGGTAAAAACTATCTAAACCAGGGTAAGGGCTGGATGTTAAATTAAATAAATCTTAGGACCCGGTTAATTCCGGGTCTTTTTATATTTAAAGATGTTATTTATAATAAATTAATGAAAAAAATATTTTTTGAGATTATAGTTGCTATTCTGTTTGTTTCTATCGGTACTTTCTTTACTTATAATCAACTTCAACAAGTTGATTCTTTTTGGGATAGTCAATTTCTTTGGAATATAGGAATGATGATTTGTTGGACAGTTGTTTCTATTGGCTACTTTAATCAAGGCTGGTTAGTTTATACCAGAAATGACGCTGAAGGAGTTTCAATTATACTGCCCATAGCTGTATTTTTTGTTCAATGCATACTTTTTGTAAAAGGAGTTTACTATGAAGACTGGGCCTTGATAGCTGGAGCTTTACTTGTGAATTCTGGAGTAATTTTTAGTTTATATCAAATAGCAAAACACAGACGTTTATCTAAAGTATCCTCATAAGATAGTAAAGACCAAATGATATTAGTATTAAGGCTTCTATTAAAGTTAGCCAAGTTATAGATTTTGGAGACATTAACCATATATCCATTTTCCATACAGCAATAAAGAATATAATTAGCTCATCAATCATATAAAAAATGATGAAAGTTACTATATAGAATATATAACTTAAAGCACTTAAATTTTGTTGAGCCAGAATTCCAGTAAAGACAACGGGTATAGCAGCAGAACACGGAAACTCTACTAGGGTAATGATTACCGCAAAAAATAAAACTACTAACGATAAAAAGAATATATTTAATTTTTTATCAAATGCTTTTTGTACTTTTCCTGATAATTTAGAAACTAATTTTGTTCCAGAGGTTTTGCATGTTGGACCATATTTTTTAAATTGTTTAAATTCGTTCAAGAAATAAAGACCACCTATGATACTAATTATTCCTACAATAAATTGTATAGTAACTAATTGACCAGAAAACAAAGAGAAAAGCTTATACCAAAGGAATATAAGAAGTCCATACACTATAGAAGCGGAGAGAATAAAGGTTCCACCTAAAATTAAGATTCTTTTTCTTGATCTTAATGATATTACTAATCCTAAAATAAGAATTAAAGCTCCAAGAGAGCACACATTAAACCCATCCAATAAACCAAAAATTATAGATAAACCTAGAATAGAATAATCTTCTAAACTAATAACTCCAATGAATGGTAAATTAATTATATTTTCCTTTTCTACCTCTTTTTGATTTTCATCTCCAATCTGTTTTTTTATAGAATTCTCTATATCCTTTCCAATTCCTTCTGCATTATCAAAACCTAAGAAAAAATCTTCACCTATAAAAGTCATAGGAACTGAACCTAAAAATCTTTCCGCATCATGTTCTTCAGCGAGACTTTTAAGTAAATCGTGATTTCTTATATCTCCAACGTTATATCTTTCTATGTTAATTTCTGGATACTTTTCTTCTATTTGATCTAAAAACAAAGCCTCATCATGACAATGAGGGCAAGTAGGGCTATAAAAAAAATGAACAGCGAAAGAATCACTGTCTTGTTGAGCTAAAGATATAAAATACCCTGATAAAAATACTACTATAAATAAAAGTAAAAATACTTTAATATTTTTCATTTTTTAGCCAAAACATTATAACACTTTATATTTTAAAATGAAGTTAGAATTATCTTAAATTTAGGTATATAATTTTACTGTCGAAAAAAAATAATTTTATTTAATTTTTACAATGAGATTAAAAGATAAAGTAGCTATTGTTACAGGAGCTTCTTCTGGGATAGGAAAATCAATAGCAGAGGAGTTTATAAATAATGGAGCAAAGGTTGTATTTTCTGATATAAATGAACCGAAAGACAATGTTTCGGATAAATTTTCTGAGAAAGCAGAGTTTTTTAAATGTGATGTATCTAATCCAGAAGAAGTTGAAGAATTAATAAAATTTACTATAGATAAATTTAAATCGCTCGATATCATGGTAAATAATGCTGGAATAGGTGGAACAGGAAGTATTTTAGAAGCAACAAACGAAGATTGGCAAAGAACTTTAAATATAAATCTATCTGGTGTATTTTATGGTATTAAAAACGCAGCGAAATATATGAAAGAAAATAGTATTAAAGGAAGCATTATAAACATGAGTTCTATTTTGGGAAGAGTAGGCTTTAAAGGAGCTGTTGCGTATTGTGCTTCTAAAGGCGGAGTTGTTCAAACAACTCATGCAAGCGCACTAGATTTAGCAGAATTTAATATAAGAGTGAACGCTATTGCTCCTGGATTTATTAAAACTAAAATGACTGAGCCAGTATTACAAGATAAAACTTTTAATGACTTTGTAATGTCATCTACCCCCATGGGTAGAGTAGGGGAGCCAAAAGATATAGCTAATGCAGCAGTTTTTCTTGCGTCTGATGAATCCAAATATGTTACTGGAGAAATTATTTATGTTGATGGAGGATGGACAGCTAAATAAATATAGCTTTTATATTTAAATATATTATTTATAATAAAAGTATGAAAAAACTTTACAGAAGTAAGGAAAATAAAACATTTTTAGGTATTTTAGGCGGTCTAGGAGAGTATTATAGTTTAGATCCTGTTTTAATTAGATTGCTCTTTGTTTTGGCGATGTTTGCTACGGGAATCATTCCTTTGATTTTAGGTTATTTTGTTGCCTCTTTTATAGTTCCAAAGAAAAAAGAAAAAAAACACAAATAAAACAATGTTGAAAATTTTTAAATTCGACATTGTTTTTTATATATTTTTATTATTTCTAGGAACTAGTAGTTTTTTATTTGCCTTAAATAATCCCGTTACAGAAAGTTTTTATATTTTTGTTATCTTAATGGGTTTAAGTGGGATTGGAGTTACTTGTTATATTCGTTTTAAAAAGATATCCGGAAAACATCTTGCATGTCCAACAGGCTCCAACTGTGACGTTGTTATAAAAAGCAAGTTTTCTAAATTTTTGAAAATCCCTTTAGAATACTGGGGACTTTTATATTACTTAACTATAATAAGTTCTTATTCTTCTTTTATTATTAATCCTTCTTTAACATCAACTATTTTATTACCTTTGGTTTTTGGATTAACTTGCTTGGCTTTTTTGTTTTCTTTCTATCTTCTATTTATACAAGGTTTTATTTTAAAAGAATGGTGTATTTGGTGTCTATTATCTGCTTTTTTGTCTATATCAATATTTTTAGTTACTCTAGTCAGTTTTGAAACAATAATACAAATACTTTTACCTTTTACTCCTGTTATTTTTATTATTAAAGATTTGGGTTATTTAATCGGAATTGGTGGAGCTACTGTTCTTTCTTTTCTTTTCTTTAAGTATCTAGATGATTTTAATATTAATTTTGAAGAAGCAGAGACACTAAAAAGTTTTACTGAGGTTATATGGACCGGTTTAGGCTTAATAATTATGAGTAATTACTTGCTTTACAGCTTAGAATTTCAAAATTTATCTTTATCTAGTATTTTTTATGCAGAAATAATAGCTCTTTTAGTTGTTTTAATTTCAGGAGCGATATTTAAGGTGATACTTTCTCCTTATTTAGTCGTTTTACCTTTTGAAAAAAAAGAGTCTTCAAATAAAAACATCTCTCTTCAGTTAATTCAAAAAATCACTCTTATAACTGGTGCTATTGCTCTAAGCTCATGGTATTTTAGTTTTTTAATTGACTATATAAACGAATACACGGATTTTAGTTTATTTAACTTATACGGATTAATAATTTTAATTTCTATTTTAATAGCTTTAATAGTGAATATCAGATTTACTAAAAAGTAATCTAATATATACTATTTATTGAGCCCAGGTGGCGGAATCGGCAGACGCGATGGACTCAAAATCCATTGGTGGTTAACACCGTGAGAGTTCAAGTCTCTCCCTGGGCACATATTTTTTAAATAATATATAATTAAATAAAATGGCT
>JBBDIH010000117.1:0-1141 GCA_040880505.1 Minisyncoccota bacterium | reverse complement strand
TTACGATTGAAGGCACTACATTCTATAAGCTTCATAGATTAAAAGAGCGATTTGAGGAGTACTTTTTTGACTATCTGAGCGGTGAAAGAAAGCGCTACATCGACTTTATTGAAGTGGAAAAATCCAGTCTCATTGGTGCGGGCCTCGGCGGATTGATTGAGTAGATCTATATTTCAAAGAATAAATTACACCATTATATAAATATCCATTTCCCGTTTCCGTTATTAATGCGCATTTATTATATTAACAATGCGCATTAATAATAAATTTCTCTTATGACTAAAAAGACATTAAATCTTACCATACACGAAAGTATTAAGGACCGTGCCAAACGGATTGCCAGAAGCCGAGGCATTAGTGTTTCACAACTTTTTGAGGAGGCGGTTATCCGGGAAGAAGATCCGGAGGAGCTTCATCTTGATCCTGAAAGTGCTGCATACAAAATCTATCATATAATTCCTGAATCTGAAAAAGTGGATGACTATGACTATAAAGAGATAAAGGAAAAAATTCTGAAAGAGAAATATGGGGTTTAAAAGGATACTCATCGATACAAATATCTGTATCGACGCAGCGCTTATCAGGAAACCTTTTGTAACAAATGCATTGCAAATCATTGATTTGTCGCAATCGGGTAAAGTCGAGGCATTTGTTGCCGCTCACACATTTGACACGATTTTCTACGTTCTTCGAAAAAAGATTTCCGTTCAGCAAAGATATGCCCTGTTGAAAGAGTTCAGGTCGGTATTCAATATTGCTGCGGTTACACAGGAAATTATTGATCGTGCTTTGCAGTTAGAATGGCCCGATTTAGAAGATGCCATCCATTACGAGGCTGCGGTAGCTGTCGGATGCGATGCCATCGTAACCCGAAACCCGCGAGATTTTCATGAAATCAGCATGCCGGTTATAAGCCCGGAACAGTTATTGGCTGGTTTCATTTAGATAATAAATGATTCATCGGACCGAAATCAAATTTGACTCCGAACAACCACAGGTCGTATGTGGCACTGATCACCGTTTTGGAGTAAATTTATCATGAGACATAGTTGACTGAGTAGATATTCAGTAAGTTTAGCTTTTGATAACATGATAAATCATCAGATTGAATATTTTTAAATTTAATCAAGTCAATAAAAAC
>JBBDIH010000116.1:0-1142 GCA_040880505.1 Minisyncoccota bacterium | reverse complement strand
GGACGATCCGAATTTTGCGAAGCTTCCTACAAAAGAGTTCAATAAAGTTTTAAAAAATTATGAAGAAGAATTTATAGAGCCTTTGAAATGTATTGACCAATATCTTGAACACTTGGGGAGATCTGGTCTTTACTACACAATATCCACTGGTATTTCAGATAGACAGGGACGTTGGCAAGCCTTTTTAGATTATTACAAGCACGTCCGGAAAAAGCTTGACGATGGATATAAGCGAATGAAAATAGGTGTTGATGAAGATGAAACCGGAGATGTTGAAGAGATTGCATTTAAGATAATTAGAAAACGAGAATTTCCCGGCTTACAAAAAGTGCATAAAATTATGCGCGATTTACCAATGTTGTTAAATAATAAAGAAGCAAAAAAGGAACTTTTTAAACTCAGAGATATCGAGTTTGAACTTCCGGAAGAAGACTGTTTTGATGAGGATGGGTACGAATATGATGAAAGGAAAAAAGATCAGATATGGAATACGAAACATCAAGAAACTTTAATAAGACAAGTAAAGCGAGCTAAACAAATCATTGAACATGAGAAAGAACGCGAAACCCCACTTACATTAATTGAGGCCGCTTTAAAAAAACTCGAGCATGAAAATATGGATTTAACTTCAATAGATATACTAAATGATTACAAACAAGCAAGAGAAATGCTTGTGGAGATTCAAAAAGTTGCCGGAGATCTCGAATCAGAATTATTTAACTTGAAAAAAAATCTTAACAAGCTTTCAGATAAGTTTGGGAAATTGTAAATCATGATTATTGAGTTCACAGTACATAAAATATACATTAAGAATTACAAATCTAATCTAAAACCTCGACATCTCAGTCAGTTATCATTTTGGGGGTTTGATAAAAATGATAGTGAGATAAGCCTTAGTCTTGATAATGAAATTGATAAAGTCTTACCTAAAGTAATCAATTATTTTGATAATAATAATTTATCATACACTCTATCAGATTCAAGTATTGCTTTACTAGATAGAGTTAACAAAAGGAAAACAGGGTTCCAGGAAATCATCGAATCTGGTAGAAGATTCAAAAATGGTATTTATGACTCTGCCAACTTTTCAAATCATATAAAATTTTTAGATGAGCACATTCCAAGACAGTTAAAAGATCACC
>JBBDIH010000115.1:0-1150 GCA_040880505.1 Minisyncoccota bacterium | reverse complement strand
ATCCCGAACTCAATTGGACGAATTGTTACAGGAGGATTAACAATCAATCCCATAGGTGGCTGGTTGAGTAGTTTCCGCTTACGTCATTTTGGACCTCGTCCATTAATCGAAACAGGAGACATAAGATCGGATGCAACCACACTATTAAATTTTAAAGCAGGATATGATTTTGGAAACGTTCAGGTAGAGATGGACTTATTAAATGTTTTTAATAGTGCTAATACAGATATAAGCTACTATTATGATTCTCGCTTTCGTAGAGAAGCTGTTTCAGAAACAAGTGACATACATTTTCACCCGGTAATGCCAAGAACGCTTCGAATGTCGATTACCTGGAAAATTTGATCATCATAGACACTATGATAACTGGAAAAATGCAGATATTATTTATTTCTTTTGATGGTCTTGTCCTAATTAAATGATTCTATCAAGAATTAATTTCTAAAAATTAAAGCTCTATTATTAAACGAATCATCATAAACTCAGCTATGAAAAAAATACTACTCATTTTAAGTCTACTTATAATTTCTAATCTTGCTGAGGCACACAATCCAGGTCAAAGCTATCTATACTTTTCAACTTATCAAGATCGTATTGAAGGTGAGTTTCAAGCTAAAGCTCAAGAATGGAATGAAGCTTTGGGTACCAACCTGCCTAAAGTCTTTACAAAAGAAGAATTAGAAGCAATTCTCCCTCAGATAAAAAAATATATACTTGAGAACGTATCTGTGAGCTCAGAACTTGGTAAACATCGCATTATATTTACTGAACTCGATGTATTAATAGTAAATAAATCACTTGGAACTTTTTCAAGAGTTTATTTTAGATTGGATAACGTAACTAAAATTCCAGAACAGTTGGAAGTAACGTATGATCTGTTTTTCGAAAATGACTCAAACCACAGGGCACTTCTTTTACAAGCATACAATTGGAAAGCTGGTATTATAGATAATGAGAGTGTTTATTCGGCAATCTTTACACCCCTGAATACAACTCAAGAACTCGATTTATCCAAAGCCACAACTTGGAACGGCTTTATTTCTATGGCTAAAATGGGTATTTGGCATATTTGGATTGGTATTGATCATATTTTTTTCTTGTTGGCTTTGGTTTTACCAGCGGTGGTAAACCGTTTACCGAACCGAAAATC
>JBBDIH010000114.1:0-5948 GCA_040880505.1 Minisyncoccota bacterium | reverse complement strand
GTAAAATTTGTACTTTTACTCATGGTTATACTTTGGTTTATGGTGAATTCAAAGATAACTATATTGGTATCTTAAAAACATTGCCCGTATGAAAGGTAATCGGTTTTCTCAATATATTATTTTCTCAATTTTGCCTCTCTGGTTGTTGTCAAATTCATCTGTTTTGACTGGCCAGGATATTCATCAGGCAAAAATTGATAGTCTCACCCTGGTATTGGAAACAACAGACAGTTTAGATGTGAAGAAGAAAGTCATGGAATCTCTTTGCATCTTATACAGGTATGAAGGCAATTGGAAAAAGCTTGATCAGATGATACAAGAGATGCTTCTTCTGCAGGAAATTGAAGAAGACAGTGCCTATTTATCAGACACATACAACCAATTAGGAATTTCCAACAGCCTTCAGGGAAACAATGAAGAATCACTACAATATTTCCAAAAAGCTTTAATAATTAATAAGGCCCGTGGCCATATGTTTGGAGTATCAGCCAACTATGAAAATATGGCCGAGGTTCATGGAGGTATGGGCGACTATAGAAGTGCTGTTGATTGCCTTTTAAAATCCATAGAAATAAAAAAGGAACATAACCTGGCCCGAATATTTAATATTTATATCAAGCTTTCATCACTTCAACAAAAACTCAAAACAGGGAATGCAGATTATTATATAGAACTTGCCAGGCAAGAGCTTCATAAAATGGACAGCGTTAAGCCTGAAGATAAAGTGGTCTTCTATAACCAACTGGGCTCCATATTTATGGATAGAGGAATGTACGATAGCAGTATAGTTTGCAATAGAAACGTGGTTAAATATTCCAGGCAGATCGATTGGAAGAATGGAATCGCTGTAGGACTTGGCAATTTGGCAGAGTTGTTTTTCAAAATGGGAAATATTGATAGCTCCATTGTTTATCATCGTTACTCATTGCAGCTATCGACTGAGCTCACAGATTGTGATGGTATCACAGAGGAGTATCTTTCCCTGGCCAAATTATACAAAGAAATAAATAGAAAGGATTCAGTACTCATTCTGGCAAAAAAGTCTTTACGAAAAGCTGAGGAATGCGACCTGCTTCCCAAGCAGAGCGAGGCACTGATTTTCATCGCAGATTATTATCACTCCCAAAACGATTTTGAAAAAGCGTACGCATTTTTGCATGATTATCACATGATCATGGATTCTATCTCTTCTGCTGATGTGAAAAACAATATTGCTGAAATGGAGGCCAAATACCAAAATAAAGTAAGAGAACAAGAAATAGAACTTCTCACTGCTGAAAACCAAATCAAAAGTCAGCGCTTAAAAGTCAGTATCCTTTCTGTAGTGGTACTTACTATTTTCATTTTACTGCTTCTATATGCTTTTTTCATGCGAAGGCGCCAGGCTAAATTCAATGAAAACAATTTAAAGCAACAGCTTTCCCTGTCGCAAATGAACCCGCATTTTATATTTAATGCGTTAGGTAGTATTCAAAACTACTTGTATAAAAGCGAACCAAAAATTGTCGCCGGCTACCTGGCTCGTTTCTCATTTTTAATACGCTCAATATTAAGCAATTCCTCAAAAGAGCATATTAGTCTGGCAGAGGAGATTGAAATCCTGAAAAGTTATATTGAGCTGGAAAAATTGCGTCTTAATAATTCATTTGAATACGAAATGAACTATGATGATGCTTTGGAAACAGAATTTATAAAGATTCCACCCATGATGATTCAACCCTTTGTTGAGAATGCCATTAAGCATGGTTTAAAAGAGGGTGTGGAAGACGATAAGCTTACAATTTCTTTTATAGATGAGAAGGAGATGCTGAAAGTAATTATTACCGACAATGGTATTGGTATTAATTCATCGATGAAATCGAACAAGTCCGGACACACGTCCATGGCGCTTTCAATATTTAATCAAAGAATTCAGATGATCCGAAAATATTCCCGCAAAGTGCCATTGCCAAAAATAGAAGACAGATCGGCCTCCGGAATGCAGGGAACAACTGTAGAGTTAAGTTTACCAATATTAAATTGAGGTACAATGATAAAAGCGATCATCGTTGAGGACGAGCCCGAATTGAGAGATATAATCAGCAGATTATTACAAAATAACTTTCGCGATATAGCCCTAATGGGCGAAACAGATTCCGTTGATGGAGGTGTTGAACTTATTCAAAAAGAAAAACCCGACCTTTTGCTGATGGATATTGAGATTAAGGGCGGAACCGGTTTCAATATCCTGCAAAAAGTAAAACCTTATGATTTTAAACTGGTAGTAATCACAGCATTTAACCAATTTGCAATCAAAGCGATTAAATTTAGTGCCATCGACTATATCTTGAAACCCATAAATGAATTTGAATTTGTAAATGCCATCCAGAATGCATTAAAAATGATTGATAATAATCAAATGGAATTACAAATGGCAAACTTTTTTGACCTCTATGAAAAACAAGCCCAGGCAAAAAAAATTGTGCTGCGTACAAGTGAATCTATGCATATTATTGATATCGCTGATATAGAATATTGTAAAAGCGATAATAGTTATACCACCTTCTATTTATCTGGCGGAGAGAAAATATTGGTCTCAAAATCCATAAAGGAATACAGTGAGCTTTTGGAAAATTGTAATTTTTTTCGTCCACATCAATCATTTCTGATAAATATCAATGCCGTTAGTCGAATAGATAAAGCAGATGGCGGATTTGTGATATTGAAAAATGGTGTTGAAATACCCATTTCATCCCGTAAGAAGCAGATGATAAACGATTTGCTCAATCAACTCTGAAAATTGTATTCCAGAATAGCTGGAAAATCATCTCTAATACCCTCCTTAATAATCGACACTTTCAAATTGAAGTATTACCCATTCAAATTTAGCTTCCCGCTAATGGATGTATACGCTTACTTTTAAATCCACTACTATTTGAAACTTTATGTCCAAAAACTATGCAACAGTCTGTCAGAAGATTAATGCTGTCAACTCATGATTTCTACCATTTAATTGATATAAACCAGATTTTATATTGCAGAAGCAATAATTCTTACACAACTCTTTTCCTGACCAGTAACGAAGAAATAAAAACATCCACCTCAATTAAAGAAATGGAGAGGCAATTAATCAATGAAAATTTTATCCGCCCTCATCAATCATACCTTGTCAATATTCAATTTATCAAAGCCGTCAGCAAAATCAACGCTTGTAAATTAATTCTCAAGAATGGGTGTTTCATACCTGTAAGCAGTAGAAAAAAGAACAAGGTTTTACAGCTTCTTGAAAAATCAACACGAATTCAAGAATAGGTTCTGCGAATTCAAATCTGCCTCCAACCAACGACTTTAATAATTTAAATTGCTTAAAGTTAGAGATGTCTGAAATCTTCATTCTAATATATAATTAGTTGATATTCAATGCCGGATACAGAAAATATTATTCCTTGAATTCAACTGAATGTTAAAGAGAAAAGAAAAAATTTCATGACCACTTAAAACTTACATTATGAAAAAGAGGAACATCAAACACAGTTTATTTGCATTTCTACTGATAGCGCTAACGGTAGGATGTGAAGAACAAGATCCGTTAAAAAATGCTGAGATTATTTATGTAACTGAGGCGATAACAGAACCAACCACATGGTATGAAGGAAATATCTACATTGTAGATCAAAGTGGATCTATTTTCGTAGAGGCATTATTGACAATCGAACCAAATGTAATTGTCAAATTTCTGGACGGGGCTAATATTCATGTTCGTGAGGGTGGGGTTATTATTGCCAATGGAACATCTGAAAAACCGATAATCTTCACATCACCCTATGATGACCTGCATGGAGGAGATAATACAGGGAACGGGCCAACCCAACCGGCACCTGGAGATTGGAGGAATATTGAATTCAGAAGTGTTTCCGGTTCGGTTTTATCTTTTTGTCAATTCTACTATGGAGGTGGAAATGATCACTCTACAATCAAAGTGTATGATAATTCAACAATTGACATCAACAATTGTGTGTTTGCGTACAATTTGGGTGGAGGAAGGGATTATGTTGGTGTAGTATATATGAATCGGGCCAATCCGGATTGTGAAATTACTTACAATACTTTCTTTAATAATGTCCTGCCTATGTCAATTAACGCAAATATGAATATTGATAATTCAAATACGTTTTTTGACCCGGAAAATCCTGAAACAGGAAATGTAATGAATGGCATTTTCACTGATACTCAACTTCTTGAAAACCATAATGCTTACTGGGCTGAAACAGAAGTGCCGTTTGTTCTGGCCGACGATTTTGGATTACAAATCAGATCAACAGCTTCTCTCACTCTTGCAGATAACGTTGTGTTAAAGATTATTGATGATATTGATTTAACCGCCAACCCTGTAAATGGGATCATTAACTCTCAAGGAACAGGTGTTTATTATACTTCTTTCCATGATGATTCTAAAAAGGGTGATACAAATGGAAACGGATCAATTACCTCTCCTGCTGAAGGAGACTGGAAAGGTATTAAAATCGAAACTTCACCTACTACCTATGCAGACTGGTCTAACATATTGTATGATGAAATACATGAATAATTAATACTCAGAGCTTCTATCCAAAGATCTCTGAACCTAAAACCTTCAAACATGAAAAAGATTATACTATTTGCTTTCCTGATCATTTCATATAATTCCTTAATAAATGCGCAGGAGAGTATGTTTAATTCCGGAGACAAAGCTATAAATTTTGGAATTGGTCTGGGTTCCATTTATGGATCTGGCATCTATGGCAGCACAACTATTCCTCCAGTTTCAATCTCATTTGAAAAAGGGATCAAAGATGAGGTCTTGGGAAAAGGAGTGATAGGGATTGGTGGCTATCTGGGGTATACTTCATACAAATGGGAATACACGCTAGCAAACATGGATTATGGGTGGAAATATTCCAACATTGTGGTTGGTGTGCGGGGCACTTTTCACTATCCCTTGCTGGACAAATTTGATACTTATTTGGGAGCAATGCTTGGTTACAATATCGTAAATTCAACGTCTTTCGGGACTGCTAGTGGGACCTATAATTATACACCGGATTCAGGCAGTCTTGTATATTCCGGATTTTTGGGAAGTCGTTACTTTTTCTCAGACAAGTTATCCGGATTTGCTGAATTGGGATATGGTATTGCCTACCTCACTCTTGGACTCAGTGTAAAGTTCTAAAGAGCAAGCAAACCATTGCCTTGGTCCTCCATAAGTTCTACCATAAAAACAGCCAATATGTTAGGTAAGGGATGCCGCCGTTATTCTGCCATGGTTTAATGTATCCAGCATTTTATTCATAGCATCTCATATAGTGGCATTATACTCGTTATATAAGCACTTTCTCAACCTCAGAATACCATTACTAGCTTAAAAGAAGGCCTCTCACAGCTAAAAACATATACCTATTCAATTAGCCTTCTTCCCAGCAGCAGCAAGGGTTTGAAGTATGTTGCTATATGGTGCAGGAGAGCCATTTTTCCCCTTAGTGGCATACCATTACTTGGAAAAGATAAGGGCTCTCACGGCCTCTCAATGCTGTTAAAACGCATGTTGTGAATCAGGATCAAGCCCGCATGGATACTGGTGCTTCAGAATATTTAAGCAGGGTGCTGTAAGAGGAGGTTTTTACCTTCAAGTGGGGCAGTACCATTACTGGCATTAGTTATGGCTCTGACACGGAGATAACGCTGCGATAGAGGGGTGCTTTAATATGGTTCCTTACCCTGGTAATAAACTACCTCGCAGCAGAGCTGTCGAGGTATCTATAGGAAATTAGTTTTAACTCGAAGCAGAGCTTCGGGGAACTAACCCCAAAGAGATTAGATTTCCTGATGTTCGATTACAATATAATCCTCCCCCAAATAATTCACCCTGCTAAAACAGTCTCATTACCCGGTCCAACCTCCCCTGTATTTAGGCAGAGAATAAAGGGAGGATT
>JBBDIH010000113.1:0-5949 GCA_040880505.1 Minisyncoccota bacterium | reverse complement strand
ATGGACGATCTTGCCTCCCCTTCTTACTCCTTCCTTCTCAACCGGGATTAACAGGATTTTCCCGAAGGGATGCCTTCGGCATAGGATCTTCAGGATTTTTCTGGAGGCGATCCCGGAGGGATTATATGTTAATAGCCCCGTCCTTCAGGGCGGGGTGAATAAAGTGCCAAAAAGAAAACCTCCGCCCGGTGGGTAAAAGTGGTTTTGACGGTTACCGGAGGTTGGGCTTTGGTGGTTTTTCGAGGATATGATTTGCAGCAAATGGCCTTCTATTACATCCGGCGGACCGGGTGCCTGCCTGCCGGCAAAGGCAGGGTCCTGAGTAGCGTTACCAACACGGCTGTTGGGAACGAGGATAATACCTGAAATTGATTCTATTAGGTTCTTATCTAAGTAACTGAGTTTGCCTCTGGATCTTTATCACTTATGGCGGGCCGGGTTGGCATTACCACGGGAATTGGGGGAAGTGTTTAAAAAGGTTAGCGTTGATTTATTGAAAATTGTTTCAGATGGGCATCATCAATACTTAATTGTCTATTCCCTCTTTTTGTAACAACGCCAGATTTCACGAGATCTTCAAATTGTTTTGAGGCTTTTAAAAAAGAGTTAAGCTCATCAACAGATTTGTCTTGCGGCTGATAATCTTTGATAACTTTTTTTACTTCTTTTTCTACTTTTGTCATAGTCAGATAAATTTTCTGGTGTGAATAAATATAGTAGTTTGTGACCTTTTTACATAGTCTGAAAGTAAATCGTAATAGGACCGAATATCCTTTCTTAATTCATCTTCATCACTATAATCTTCTATCTCTAACCTAATATCATTAGTTAGGGTTTCAATATTAATAGGCCGACTGTGCGATTTCCATAGATTATTGTCGCTTAATTTCGTAGCGATTTCTTCCGCACGTTCTCTCTTCTCCGCTATGGTTACTTTTTCACCTTTCTTTTCCTTATTGCTTCTGTGGGTTTTCCAGTTTTTAAATTTATATTTGACCAGCCATTTCTTTAATAATGAAAAAGTTAACTCCCGGGCTTGCTCATAACCTCTCAACTCTGCAAGGTCAAAATCTTTCAAAATCAAAAATTCCGCATTCGTAAGTTCATTTTTCTTAGCCTTATCAATCAGTTCATTGATTTTATCTAAATACCCCAATGCAGGAACCCATTTCCCATCTTTATTTTGTACTTGCGGATCTATGGGGCCTAATACTGAAAAGTAGTCCATAAAAATTTTATCGCCACTCATACAAAAAATGGTACCGGCACTATACGCATAATCAGGAACTACAAAATATATTTCCTTGTATAGGCTGCGAATGATATTCACGAATCGTTCAACGGCCAATGCACTACCTCCATAAGTAGTTAAAAAGATTGTCAGGCGTTTATATTTACCTTCATCGGCAATCTCTTCAATTAACTTTAATATGGTATTCTCATTACCATCGGCTACAGGACCAAAATAACTGAAAATATCGCTTTCGAAATGTTCTTCTAATTTCCCTAAAAACCGATTTAATAGATCTTGTACCGTTTTATCAACCGATGGCTTCATTACAATTAATTTTTAGTTGAAAACCCTTTATTAGTATAACTTTAGCATATAATAAACAAAATTTTAAGTCTCGCAGCAAATAGGAAGGATTTGATAATTGCCATTATGCCTGAATGTTTTTCATGGCTGTTAGAATCAGTGGCAGTTGTGTTGATTAATAGCTTAAAGAATTTCTGTAAGAATTTGCTTTACTATAATCGTCATCCCAAGTTATTTCTATAAAATTTACAGGTGGCTTATCAAAGCTTACACTAATTTTATATTGTATATAACTGTGAGGCCCAATTAATTGATACTTCTCTTTTTTGTTCAATACATTTTCATGTTCCAGTAAAGTTATGTCATCGACTTTCACTTCAATATTTCTTGCTTCAGACTTCCCGATATTTTCAATTGTTATTGTACCCATACCTTCTTTTAAGCGTTTGAGATAGGCTCTTATAACAGCGCTATTTTGGTCTCTTTCTTCATCATCTCTTCGGTCTTTTTCAATTGCATAAGATTTATACCACGTATAAAGTGAGATGCCAATGGCAAAGAGTGAAATGACTAAAGCCCAGAATTCAAGTGATTGTAGCATTTTAAAATAATTAAGCATTCTCAATCTTATACATAACCTTATCCCATAAAAATTTTGCAATTTCCTTCTGATCCAAAAAAGGAGAGTCTCGTTTCCAATTAGGTCCAGGAAAACCCATATACATTGGTTCAAATGACAATTCTGACTTCCTTGCTTTTACATAAATCATTTCATTGGTACTGTTATCATCAATACTTCGATAACCTTCTCTGTAGGCAATCGATTGGTCATTATTTACCCAAATCATAAATTTTATTTTCTGTTTACCATTCAGATAAACCTTGCCTGTAAACTTCAAAGCATGTATTTCTGTGAAAGAAGTTTCAATAGCAGCATTGTTTTTTTCAATAGATTCTAACCCTTTCCTGAAATACGTTTTAATGTGAGAAAATCCTTCGTGCAAAAAATCTTCTTTATCTTTATCAGTGAATTCTTTTTTAAAATCAGGCATTCTTGGGCTGCCAAAACTGTGCTGATTGTTCTTTGAAGAATCTGGTTTTACCGACTTAGATAGTGAACCCTCTTTTTTACCAATTTTTTGCAATGTCGCGTCAATTACCCCATCAACACCTACATTATTCAGGTTTAAATAGCCAATGGTATCACTAAGGCCGGGAACTTTTGTGTCATCAAGTCTTACCGGAAGTATATATTCCCTGTTTTCTTTAAATGCTCTTTCCTGTGCGGAACGCAGTTCCAATTTCGTCCAGTTTTTTTTAATGTAATATTCGGAAATAAGGATTATGCAATATTCAGCTTTCTCGGAGTAAACTTCAGAAAGATGCTGATACAAGTCCTTACCCCATAGATTTGCCTGTTCATATTCATCATAAAAGACAATTAAGTCTTTACTTCTTAATCCGCTTGCAATTTTCTCAGCAATTGGGCGATCTTCTCCGGCAAAGGAAATAGCAATGTTATATTGAGACTTCATAATATTTTTTATTATAACTGTAAATTGAATTGAATCAAGGCGCTGGAAACGAGGTCAAATTCCCGTCATATATCAGAAAACCTAAAATTACCCGACACGATTACTTTTGTTATAAAATTTTGCAGTTGATAACAGTTTGTTTGCGTTATTATATTTTTAATTACTTCAGAAACTGAAGGAGTGAACAGTGATAACCTAAAAAATTCTGACTCTTCCTTCTTTACTAATTCAAATTCTTTGAATGAAACCGGAATATTTGAATAATCACTAATTTGATTTCCTAAATGATTTAACAAATCGCCTTTTCCCATTTTAAAAGCCTCTTCAAATAAAAAATCCGAGCCAATCACTAACCCGTTAACTTCTTGCTCATTTGAAATAGTTCTTTTTGAAAAAATTTTACTTCTATTTGTAAAAAAGCCAAAATATTCTGCCCCATAACCTCCTATATCATGATAAGATGTGACAAATAAAATCGGATGACCAAGTTTCAAGTAGTAGTCCCCAATGTAAATCTTAAAATAAGGTTGGTATTTTCTTTCCATTATTCTACCTCTATTGGTTTGACTTTTCTCTTGAAAAATATTGCATGAAATAATGCTGTCCACGCAATAATCATCATTACAACATATCCTCCTGTTTTAAATTTAATACTAGGCTTATTGTACATTTCTACAGCTAATAAAGCAGAATCTCTCGCCTTTTGAAGTGATAATTTTACTTTTTTTGGTAAACCTCTTGGCATAGTCTTATCCTATTTTTTTACTCCCCCTTCAACAAAGGCTCGGTATATTCCTTATACAACTCAAAAAGAAATTCAATGCGGTTGGTTTCGGTGGTGAAGGGTTGGGGGCGGTAGCAGAGGTCAACCGCCTTGTCTAATTTTTGGTGGGCTTTTACCAGTTTGGGCGGCATGGTAAGTGCGTCGTATAAATCCGCCAGGCTGCTGTCTTTAAATTCCGCCCGAACATCTAATATCATTTGTGCCCGTTCCTCAACCATTTTTTTGTTTTTGGCGCTTGGTTCTTTGGGCCAGGGGAAATTGTTGTAAACAAGTGTGTTTGAATAGCGAAAATCACTTTTCAATCGTCCGCAAACATACTTGACCCATGCCATATGCATCTTAGAAGTAACGACCCCAAATAGATAATGATTTGCATTCGAAATAGTTCTTGCGAGATCACTAGCAATAATTTCTTTAGATAAAAACCCAACTGGAATATAAATTCTGTTTTCAGATGAAACTCCGGGGATTAATAGGTAATCTGTTTTGGGTTGTCGGATTTCTCCAAATAACATTGGAAACTTAGCTAATTTTCTAGTCGCCTTTCTCGAACTGGCCTCCCGTTTCTCTCTTACTTTTTTAATTCTTTCAAGAATAAGCTTTTGAGACTTGTATTCATGTGGTGATTCATTTTCTAACCAGATACACCACCTTTGTATTCCATTAATGAATTCTTTGGATCCCAAAAAAGGTTTAATAAATTTCTCTGACTCAGGTGATTTCTTTAGCAATTCTTCTTTTTCTTCGTTGCTAAAGATTAAATTACCGCCATCATTGGCCATACTCCCATAGCTTATTTCTGGCACATCACAGATTGGATTACTTCGTCTCAAAATTACCACATCATCACCTTGAACTAAATAAGGATTGATGTTATTCGCTTTAATCTGATCCGGTTCTCCTTTTATGTCCTCATAATCAAAAATGTACTTTTCCTTTACATCAAAATTACCGAAGCCTATAATCACAACATGAACGGCGGCTTTTCCTTTGGCTTCATTTGTCCATTTAAAAGTCCGGTGTGCAAAATGAATTTTCAACTTGTAGCTTTTAAATAACTCATTCCATAACACACCAACCTGTTCCCCTTGAGCAATAGAGTTGGTGGAAACAAAAGCGACTTTGATTTTAGTACCTTGAATATAATCAGCAGCTTTTACATACCAAGCGGTTACATAATCCAGTACGCCGGAGCCCTTCACCTTATCAAAGATGAGCTTCATATCCTGCTTTTGCTCTTTGGTCTGATACTGTTTCCCATAAAAAGGAGGATTCCCTAAAATATAATTCAGCTTTTTGGGAGGGATAATATCTTTCCAGTCAGTCTTTAAAGCATTACCGTGAATAACAGTAGCCGATTTTTTTAACGGAAGCCGGGCATAGTACAAACCGAACTCTTCAGAAACAGCCAGGTTCATTTGGTGGTCCATCAGCCATAAAGCCACTTCGGCAATTCGTGCCGGCCATTCATCGTATTCAATGCCGTAAAACTGGTCCACGTCCACATTTACAATGGCCTCAATTCCGGTAACCTGCTGGTTCTTGTATAAGGCCTTCAACACTTCCAGTTCCAGCAGCCGAAGTTCCCGGTAGGTGATTACCAAAAAATTTCCGCAGCCACAGGCGGGATCTAAAAAAGTGAGTCCGGCCAGTTTTTTATGAAATTCCCTGAGCTTTTTGGAATTTCCCTTCACCTTCTCAAACTCTTTTTTCAGTTCATCCAGGAACAGCGGCTTGATGAGCTTTAGAATATTCTTTTCGGAAGTGTAATGTGCTCCAAGGTTTCTACGCTCTTCCGGGTCCATAACGGACTGAAAGAGAGAGCCGAAAATAGCAGGAGAGATTTTACCCCAGTCAAGGCCGCTGCATTCTAATATAATCTCCCGCATTTCGGAATTGAAAGCGGCAATCGGAATGATTTCTTCAAACAGTTTCCCATTCACATATGGAAAAGCCATCATATGCTCGTCCAGGGTTTTTAACCTGTTTTGCTTCGGTTCATTTAACACCTGGAATAATTGGGCGAGAGCGTTCCCAAGGTCGGAGCCGTCTTCCTTGGTTTTTATCTCTATATATTCTTTAAAAATATCCCG
>JBBDIH010000112.1:0-1163 GCA_040880505.1 Minisyncoccota bacterium | reverse complement strand
ATGGAGGAGGAATCCTTGGCTGAATTAGCTAAAGAAGAACGGAGAAATGAAATTAAACGCCAACATTTAAAACGAAAACAAAACGGATCAGGGAAGAAATCCAAAACTCTGCTGAGCAATCTCTTAAACGAAGACGAAAAAGAGGAGTACTTCGATAAGGAGGATGAGGATTATGCAGGGTGTACGGTTTGTTTTATTTAGTTATAAATCAATTTAATAGTTTTGTATTCAACTTTTTTAAAAGATCTAATTGAGTTATCAAATAATCACTCTCTGGTCGATTATAACATATTGCTCACTGAATTCGATGATATTCTTCTGTTGGTTGAACTAAAGGAAATAATTGATGACAAAGAAAAATTGTTTAATGAATACCAAGAGCAAGAGTTAAGTATGGCTGTCAAGTTTCCAGCCGCTGAAGAATATTTCGATAATTTTACAATAGAAAACGTAGTCTTATCAGATTATGAGTACTTAGGTTTTAGGAAAGAAAAGTTTACTAATGAACCAACATTCTCTAACTGTAGTAAACTATACACGGTGCTAAAAAAACTATATCGAGAGGATCCAAACTCTTATAACTCTTATACTATAGATTTAAATGATGGTTATGGAGAATCTGGCGGATATTGTCCTGGAGAACCAAACTATATTTTTACAATAGAGTTGAATGAGAATTTCTATACCAAGGAAAAGTTTAAAAAATTCTTAATTAAAGACTTCCCCGCTACCTCAATTCCTGATTTTTACAGGAAGAGCATTTCTGAGTATAAACGGTTAAAAGATTCTAAAAAACTTCCAATACTTCAAACGAACACTAAAGTTAGAAGAATTGGCTACTTAAAAATTATCTCAGATTATTTATTTCATAATACTCGAGTTCCGAAAAATAAGATTAATTCAAGGCTTGAAGATTATATAATTGAAAATGATAAAAATTATTTTCTTCACGCGAATGATTTAAAAGGAATAATAAAAAAAACTAAGCGGGGAACTTCTGCAAAACCATATGTAGAATTAAGCAATGAAATTGGACTTATCAATTCGATTAACCGGGTATTTATTTCCGGGAAAGTGTTAAAAGTCTATCAAGTTTTAAGAAAAGAGATAGAAACTGAGACATATGAAAATGATTTTCATTTATCGAAACTGGATAAGTTGTT
>JBBDIH010000111.1:0-1166 GCA_040880505.1 Minisyncoccota bacterium | reverse complement strand
GAGGGGTTCGGAGGCCACAAGCTCGATCTCCAGTCCGTCTATCTCCTCAAATTTTTCCAGCGACTCTTCCGGACTCAGGGTTTCATCCTCACCGACCCAGTCTATCAATCTCTGCTTTTTGATGTCATAATAGATCTCAACAAACTCCTCTACCTCCGGGGTCCAGGGCCAGGGTTGTGGAGCGTCGGAAGAGGGCTGCTGACATCCGATTACCACAAATGAGACAAGAAGTAGAAAAAGTTTAGTATAAATTGTTTTTTTACTAATAGTCATATCTGTCTCAAGATTTCATAAACCTGATCTTCAAATTTTTTCTGCCATCCCACATCCAATACTGATTCACTATCTTCTTGTGCTCCTCCCCTATTAATTTTTAGCTGATTATCGGTTGGAGCATAGTAGATATATCCATTGGAATAAGCAGAAATATATGTGAAAGCGTACGGTGACATTTTTTTGATATTGAGCCCAATTTCAACTGATAATTCACCAGGGAAAGTAACCAAAACAAACTCACCTATTTTTAAAACATTTACTTCAGCATCTAAAAATTTGCTTTCAGATTTTTCATAACTTGCCTGGTGTTTTTTTAAGAGTGAGAGATTAGTTTTCACTACTGTAATCTCTTCCATTCTTTTGATATTGTTTAAATATGCAGTAATCAGGTCCCTATTCTCTTCGTCCAGCAACGAAAAATGTTCCCTGCCTATTTTTTCTTCATGTAAATATTGATGGGCATAATATGAAGGATATTCATTATTTAAATGGTATTTTATATATAAATACATAAAGGTTTTAATATTCAAACTTGTACCATTCAATGAATTGACTAATTCTGCTTTTCTCGCTTCAAGTGAATCTATTGCTTCTGTTAAATCTGCTAATGGTAGCTGTATAACTTCATTATGGATTTCTATATTTTCAACCTCTTTATATTGTGCGTGATTAATCTGCTTTAAAATACTTGACCCTAACATAACTCCGAGTGTCTCCGCATTTCGGGGAGCAGCTACATTTTTGTACAATACAGGATTAATATCTCCAGCAGCTCCTTGAATAAAAAAACAGTGGTTTCTCCCCCAAATACTTTTTCTATCAAATCAGAAGCATAACCTGGAAATCCGGCAGTATTACCCCTATTTCCTTTACTTGGAACTCCTTGAATC
>JBBDIH010000110.1:0-6028 GCA_040880505.1 Minisyncoccota bacterium | reverse complement strand
TGGAACTCACCATTTGTGATCCCGCTTGCGGAAGCGGTGCGTTTTTAAATCAGGCGCTGGAGTTTTTGATCGCCGAGCATAATTACATTGATGAACTGAAAGGAAAGATTCTGAATCAGCCTCTTGAGTTATCGGATATCGATAATCAGATTCTGGAGCGGAACCTGTTTGGGGTGGATATCAACGAGGAGTCGGTGGAGATTGCCAAGCTGAGCCTGTGGCTGCGCACCGCCCGAAAGGGACGCAAACTCACCTCGCTGAACAACCACATTAAATGCGGCAACTCGCTGATCGACGATCCCGAGGTGGCCGGCGATAAAGCTTTTGACTGGAAAGCTGAATTTCCGTCTGTTTTTGAAAACGGCGGTTTTGATGTGGTGATTGGGAATCCGCCTTATGTAAGGCAGGAGTTATTCGGAGAAATTAAACCATATTTAGAAAATTCTTACAAAGTATTTGAAGGTACTTCAGACTTGTTCGCGTATTTCTATGAACAATCATTCAACCTGATAAAAGATGAAGGTGTATTTGGATTTATTTCCAACACCTTTGATAAAACAAAAGCTGCAAACAGCCTGCGAAAGTACCTTTCTAAACAAACTACTTTTTTAACGTATGTAGACTTTACAGAAGTTCAGATTTTTGAAGGAGCAACTACTTATCCAATAATACTTACGGCAAGAAACAAGAGAACAAGGATAAATCAATTCACTTATATAAAAATTCCAAAAAGAAGTCAGTCTAAAATTATAGATATCGAATCTCAGGTATTGACAAGAGTTGACCAAAGTTCGCTGAATCCTAAAAATTGGGATTTTAATTCAGTTGAGGAGATTAAAGTTTTAGAGAAGCTAAAAAAGCATGAAAAAATTGAAGAGCAATTTGGTAAAACCTATAGAGGAATTGTAACAGGATACAATGAAGCTTTCATTATTGATGGCACAATCAAAGCAAAACTTGAAAAAGAGCATGCCACATCAAAAGAATTAATAAAACCGTTATTTGAAGGTAAAGATCTAAGCAAATGGCATACACCGGATACTGATAAGTATATTATTTTTACTAGAAGAGGGACGGAAATTGATAAATATCCAGCCGTAAAAAAATATTTGGAGCAGTATAAAGAAAGGTTAACGCCGAGAAATTCACCGGAAATAAAAGTTGGTAGAAAGCCAGGTCCATATGAATGGTATGAAATACAAGATTCAGTAGATTATTATGAAGAATTTGAAAAGCCTAAGTTAACTTGGCCAAATCTTCAATCGGCGAATAAATTTTGTCTAGACGAAAAAGAATATTATATAAACGCACCTTCAGTTGTATTACCAGTCGGAAATAAGACTCTTTTATGTATATGTAATTCTAGCTTAATTTGGTTTTTTCTCAAATCAATTTGTGTTGTTCGAAGTGGTGGATATATCGAAGTAAAACCACAGTATTTTGAACAAATTCCTATTCCTGAGCTTAAGAATGAAGATGTGTTTGAAAAGAAAGCTGATCAGATCATTGAATGGACTAAAGAACTGCAAACTGTACAGGAAAATCTTCGCCAACTTCTTTTATCCAAATTCGACATCGACAAACTAAGCCGGAAACTTCAAAGCTGGCACGAGCTCACCTTCAAGCAATTCCTAAAAGAGCTGAAAAAGAAAAAAGTAGAACTCCCCCTCGACAAAGAAGCCGAATGGCTCGACTACTTCACCCAACAAAAATCCAAAGCCGACGCCCTAAAAACCCAAATCGCCCAAACGGATAAAGAGATTGATACGATGGTTTATGAGTTGTATGGGTTGGGGGAGGAGGAGGTAAGGGTTGTGGAGGGATAATTTAAATTAATATGACTGACATTATTATAGAAATATTGCCAGAAATTTTAATTCTTTTTTTAGGTATCTATTTAGCTTTTTTTAAAAGCTACTTTACTGAGAAAGGGAGACAAATAGCTGTAAAACAAGATATTGAAGAAATAACTACGAAAGTTGAATCTATCAAAACCGATTTAGAATTATACAAAGGAAATAAGCTGAATCTAATTACTGAAGAAAGAGAATCAATACTGAGATTCTTGGATAGCTATCATGAATGGCGTACTACAATAGTGTTAAATTCACCGTATTTAATTATTAATAATCCTAATAATTATCATACTATCAATGAGAATTTCAATAGTCATCACCATGTTTGTCAACAAAATATTGATCGTTTAGCGTTGTTCTTCGATGACGAAACATTCCCAGAAATTAAAAAAAAGTTAATGTTGAAGATGCTTGATCTACAACAACATTCGGACTCTGTGATGCAAAAAGTTTACGAATATTACAAAGATAAGAATCATGACATCAATGATATTAGCCCAAAAATATCCGAGTACTTAAAAGAGAAAGAAGAAATTAAAGTAAATATCATCAAAGAATTATTAATAATAGAAAAAGAGATGCGTACATACTTTAAGCAGAAACTCAATAAATATGATGATCCAACTTAGCTTTGGTCCCAACTGATGGGGCATGTTATCTGCACTACTTGTTTGATTAGTTACCTGTCAATTCTTTCAAACTTTTTTTCATACTTTTCCACGAAATTTTTGGCCGCATCAATTTGCAACATCATTCTCATTTCAGGAGGATCCATTGTTGTTTTGACTATAGCCTCAGCATAGCGATTGATCTCTTGATACTTTTTATATTTCTTAGGATTTGAAGCAGCCAATGAGTACCTAAATTTGTGCCAAAGTCGGAGATCAATGTGTGTTCGAAGAGCGTCATTATTTTCTGCTGGAGAAACCTTAATATCCTTAGTTAGTCTTCGAGGCTCTCTAGAACGCATATTTCGAATGATCAATACATTACCCCTCAGTTCGGCTTCAATAAGCTTGACAATTCTACGATTTTCTTTCCATTTCGAAATTGAAGAAGAGAACAATGCAACCAAGACAGCAAGAAAAGCGGCCACCGCAGTCCAAAAAACTTCAGGTTTTAATGTCTCGTTTAGAAATTCTATCATATTTTTTTACACATAATGGCCCAGCGGATAACGGTTGCAGGTTCGAGTTCCCAAATTACTGAGCTTTTGAATTGTACTCACCAAAGTAAGTATTAATTAAATTTTCATTCTTTTCAATTTTTGGCAAAAAATCATCTCGGTTATTAAAGTTTAAATGATGAAATGTATTTATCAGTGCAGACTTCAAGATTTCAATCGCTGTTAAAATGTAATGGGAAATGTCTTCTAAATCCCAATTAGCTTTAATGGAAAATTCTGTACGGTTTTCTTTTTGGGCTAAATGCCGACTTTCAACTCTTATAATTTCATTATGTGTGTCTTCACATAGCTGACTGTAAATTCCTGCATAAGCATCTTTAATTCCTGCTAAATCAAAGCGATCTTTAATTTTTGTGATATCAACACCAAAACTTGAAGTGTACTGGTCCAAGTAATTCTTCTGTTTTCTGAGTTTTTTAATTTCACTTCCAATGTCATCATAATATTCCATAGTGTGTTGTAAAAATGGGTTATTGGGCTCCTTAAAAGTCACTTCAAATTTCTTGATCTTCTGCCTTAAATGATTCGACGTTAACACAAATATATAATCTTCATGCTTACATAAATTTAAGAGCTCAACATAAGCTTCGAGTATACTTCTCAAAATTGGTGGGATTGCAATTAATTTATCAGACTCAATTAAACTTATGATTGCATCTGTATATTGAATAATCGAAGAGCAAAAAGATGCTATGTATAAATCTTTAGCATCATTATTAAGATTCTCCTGACTTGATATCGATTTAGTAGATAAATCAATTATTTCTTGTAGTTTATTGATGAGATCTTTTCTTTCCATTTTTTAGTGGTATAGCTAACAAAGCATTAAGCAGATTTCCCAATCTGTGATAACAGGGCGCATAATATTTCAAATCCCCCTAAAAACCAAGTAAACCCCAATTTTTTCAATGTTATAACCCGGGGCAAGGGGTTGCAGGGCCTTGGCTTGAGTGAGGCTCTCGGTCTGACGGCTCTAAGTCCGTCTGACCGTTTGGCGGATTCCAACACCGAAGCCGTATCCATCCATCAGACGGGTAATCCGTCAGATGGAGTTCATACCAAGCCCAACAGGGCCCTTTCTCTGTCTCTTTCTCCCCAAGGGACAGGCCTCCGGCGTGCTTATACCAATTCCCAAACCCTGGCACCGCCGCAAGGAAAGAGGACGCCTTGGGGGGAAATTTTTGAGCAAAAGTCATCTTTAAGCTACGTTTGCAAAGTTTTTGAAATTTTTTTGTAAGGAATTGTTGAGAACTATCTATTACATTAGGAGCAAAATCAGATCATAATCAATAGTCAAGCAAGTAAATGTATTTTACCCTAGTTGCTAAGCTCTGGTTTAACAACGCAGTCCCTGAAGCTCCGGCTTTCTGTGAGCTGAATTGAACCTGAGTTACCAGAAAAGAATTGAAAGCAGAAAATGCCAGTAGAAAAAGGAGAATACATAGTCTTTGTAGATGAATCGGGGGATCATGGGCTGCAAAATATTGATGCGGATTACCCAATCTTTGTTCTCTCTTTTTGTTGCTTTCGCATCAGTGATTATGTGAATCAAGCCGTTCCAAAAATACAGGAATTTAAGTTCAAGCATTTCGGACACGATCAGGTCATATTACACGAGCATCATATCAGGAAACAAAAAGGAGACTATGGTTTTCTGCGTACAAGTAAAGCACTCAGAACTCAATTTCTCACCGATATTGCAACGCTTGTCAAAGAGGCTTCTTTTGAGATCGTTTCCGTATTGATTGATAAATCGAAACTTACCGAACAATACAAAAATCCATTTAACCCCTATCATCTCGGGCTTAGATTTGGATTGGAGCGCTTACTGCAATTTTTATTGGAAAATGATCAGCAGGGTAAAGAAACACACATCATATTTGAAAAGAGAGGCAAGAAAGAAGATGAGGCTCTCGAATTAGAATTCAGAAGAATTTGCGACGGAAATAAACAGTTCGGCTATAAAACCTATGATTTCCAGAATAAGATTTCCTTTAAAGCTGTTTTTGCAGATAAGAAAAGTAATTCCTGTGGATTGCAAATTGCAGATTTAACGGCACGGCCAATTGGGTTGAATTATTTAAGGCCGAATCAAACAAATCGGGCGTATGATATTATTGCTGAAAAGATCTTTCGCCACAAAGAATTTCCTTAAAAGTAAAAAGCCCCGGTAAATACCGAGGCTTTAAACCGACCGGGAAGAGCCCAATCCAAATACTTTAGTACAAACAATATTACACTATTTACACATATAATCAACATATAATTTTCCCCTTGTCCCCCTAAAAACCAAGCAAACCCATATTTTTTTCAATGTTATAACCCAAGGCGAGGGGTTGCAGGGTCTTGGCTTGATAAGGCTCACGGTCTGACGGCTCTAAGTCCGTCTGACCGTTTGCCGGATTCCAAGACCGAAGCCGTATCCATCCATCAGACGGGTAATCCGTCAGATGGAGTTCATACCAAGCCCAACAGGGCCCTTTCTCTGTCTCTTTCTCCCTAAGGGACAGGCCTACGGCGCGCTTATACTAATTCCCAAACCCTGACCCCGCCGCAAGAAAAGAGGACGCTTTGGTGGGGGATTTTTGAACAAAAGTTACTTTAAAGCAAAGTTTTAGACATTTATTTGTAAGGAATTGTTCTGATCTATCTATTACATTGTGAGCAAAATCAGATCATAATCAATAGTTAAGTAAGTAAATGTATTTTCTTTATGTAGATGAGAGTGGCGATCCGGGGAACACAGGGTACAGTTCGAAGCATTACATCTTATCGGGATTAATTATTTCTCAACAAAACTGGACTACCTATTTAGACAGGTTAAAAACATTTCGGAAAGCGCTAAAAAGTACTTATGGCCTTAATCAACGTACCGAAATTCATGCTTCAGAATTGATTCGAATAAATAAAACCAAAGAGTACCGAAAAATTTATAAAACAGATCGAATTAATATTCTTAGAGATTATGTAGGTCAAATTCCTTTAA
>JBBDIH010000109.1:0-1167 GCA_040880505.1 Minisyncoccota bacterium | reverse complement strand
TCTACTCAAAAGCAGATATATGCATAAACCCAATGCAGGATGGCACCGGACTTAAAATAAAGACATTAGAAGCACTAGCACATGGGAAGTGGGTAGTCTCTACCTTTGAAGGTGGGTCTGGATTAAGAGATATGATTGGAAAGGGTCTCTACTGCTCTGATGATCCGAAGGAGTGGATTGAAGCATTAGACAATGCATTCAGTGTAAAAAATGATGCAGACAAGAGAATTACCAATACGAAAATAGCAATAGAGAAAATTTATAAAGATAATCTGGAAATAATCAATAAATCATTGAAATAGCTCAGGATCTTAAGTCTGAATCTTATGCATATACTGATTCCATACGACATCAAAACAACAGGTATGAATAACCCTTATCTATTCTCTTTAATAAGAGAACTGGTTAAGATGGATCTGGTTACAAATGTAACTGTTGGATATGGATGGTTATATGAAGAGATAGATGTAGATGTGATTCACATACACTGGCCGGAGCTGCTTGTAAAATCTCAGCTCCCGGATATGTCCAGAGACGATTTTCTACAGCGATCAAACTTTGAGAAAGTACTCGATCAATTAAAGAAAAAAAAGAAGTCCGGTTCCAAAATTATAACTACGATTCACAATGAAAAACCTCACACAGACTCAAAAGGTCTGTTTTCACAATTTTACAGTGATATATACGCTCTAAGTGATGGATTTATTCATATGGGAAATGAATCAGAGAAACTTACCCATCTTCAATTTGAAGAAGAGACCTCCGGGAAATTGAACTTTATAATTTCTCATGGTGACTATTCAATTTTCCCATCGAACCTGGATAGGGATTATTGCAGAAAAAAACTGAATCTAGATCATAACCAAAAAGTACTACTCTCATTTGGAGCAATTCGATCTGAAGCGGAACTGAATTTGGGTATAGAATCTTTTAAAAGAGCAGATATAGATCATTCAATCTATATCATGGCCGGTAAACTGCCTTTCCCTTATAAGTCGCAATTAAAGCATTTTACTGCTCGAAAAAAATTATATCGAAATTATTTTAATGAAAGAATACGCACGGTGGAGAATGTCATATCTCCGGAAGAGGTCCAAATTTATTTAAAATCAGCTGATGTTCTTTTTATCCCCCGTTTTAATACATTAAACTCCGGAAATGTAGCTT
>JBBDIH010000108.1:0-1173 GCA_040880505.1 Minisyncoccota bacterium | reverse complement strand
GGCAGGAGCATCATGGGATTGATGCCTCCCCCGACACCAAAATCCTCCGACCCCCCCTGAGGATTGGCCTCCTCGGTCTTCAATATTGCCGCTTTTTCTTCTGCCTTGCCATTTCATACTTTTTTTAGGTTAGTGTAGGGCTTTTAAAAGGGTTGATTTGGATTCCACAATGAAAATCGTTCCCTCCAAATCCATCCCGTTTTTAAATAAATTCCGCCCTGTCTTTTTCATACAAAAATTTTGAAATGATCAGGCCTTCTATAAAACTGCCCAGTAGCAAAATCGTCAGTTCAACCAATGTCAATAAAATTGGCTCTTGAAGTAATGTGTGGTAAATAAACCACTCCTGAAATACCCAAAACATGAGCCAAATTGTGAAACCCCAAAATAACCCTTTTTTAATCCAAGTATTCCCTGGAATGGATTTTTGAAAAATGGTAAAGAGCCAACTATGTGCCATACTTAATACCACTAATCCTGCAACGGAAGGAAATAGATCTCTCGTTGGGGTTACTTCAAGAAATAGTTTACTCTGCCAATTTGGATTATAAAGGATTTTTTGAATTGGCGAACTCATAAAAATCCCTCCTAAGAACCCCTGGCTTACAAACCCTGCAATTAAGCCAGAATAGACAATTTTGATTGCTTTATTTTTCATGCTGTTTTTGCTTTTTACATTTTAGACGAATGAGGCGGCAAAAACGGTCGAAACCATTATTTGTCAATTATTGCTTTTCTTAAAACCTGCATAATAGAATTCTCTAATTCTGAACCATTTGAGCATAATGGATTGATTGCTTTTACAAGTTTAGCTCTTAATTCATAGAGTTTTCCCTTGTCTCCAATTGGGAAGACATTTTCCAGCTTTCTCTGTTTTGGATTAAAAAGTCCATTCAATTCAGAGCATTGATAACAAACGCCTTCCTTATTTACTAAAGCACATCTCCTATCAAATATCTCAGTCATAGTTTTTCTAGCTGAGAATAACCAATGCTTTATTGTCCCTTTAGGAGAACTCAATATTTTCGAAATTTCGCTTATTTTGAATTCGTAAATGTCTTTTAAAATAAGCGTTACTTGTTGTTCTATGACTAATGTTTTAGAAACACAAGTAAAACAAAAATTTATGTGCTCTTTGAAATCAAATGTCCCATTTGATGAATTTTGGCTAAT
>JBBDIH010000107.1:0-1177 GCA_040880505.1 Minisyncoccota bacterium | reverse complement strand
CATCAGCTTTTAGCAAAAGGTTGGGAATTTGAATTCGATAAAGCAAAACGTCGGTTTGGATGTTGTAAAGGGGGGGCGTAAACTAATTACGCTTTCCAAACTTCTCACCGGGAAGAACAATGAGGATGAAGTACGGGACGTAATACTCCATGAAATTGCACATGCTTTAGATTTTGAAGATCGAGGGACTTCCGATCATAGTTCAAAATGGAAAACTATTGCGAAAAGAATAGGAGCAAATCCCACCCGCTGTTATGATTCGAAAAAAGTATCCGGAGTTAATTATAAGTATTTTCATTTGTGTCCAACTTGTGGGTATAAAGCAGGTCGATACCGGCGGACAAACCAAAAAATAGCATCTTGTACTAAGTGTGGAGGAAACCAATTTAAAAGTGATCATCCAATGATTCCAAATGTACCTGCCAAAAAAGTAGAACAAATTGAGGTTGGAAAATTAAATTGGCAAGATTTACCGGAAACTGATGAAATTATTCAGCTAATGAATTATGAATATCCAAATTTTTCTAAAAGTCAAGTATTTGCCCAATACGAAAGCTACTCTTCAAAATCTATAAACCGACCAACAATGAGACGAACAAAATAATTTTTAAAACCCTGACCAATCATTGTATAATAAAACAACTATGGAATTCTAAACACACTTTCACCTATGTATAAAATTAAAAAACGGCTTGCCGGATATCCCTTTGCCCACCGGCAACACACCCACGACGGACACTGCAAATTAATTCACGGCCATAACTGGGATTTTGAAATAGAACTTGGATCATCCCAGTTAGACGAAAACGGATTTGTTTATGATTTCGGGAAGTTTAAATGGCTAAAGGCTTGGTTGGCAGAACGATTTGACCACACGTTTGTAATAAGCATGGATGACCCAGAACTTGAACGGTTTAAAAAACTTTGGAATGATGGGTTATTAAATCTGCTGGTTGTGCCAAGTTGCTCAGCAGAAGGATTAGCTAAATATGTATTTGACAATGTTGAAGGTGGAATTCAAGAAAATAAAAATGTTAAACTCCTCTCAGTCACCGTCTATGAAGATGAAAAGAATTCAGCAACCTACACCGGAGATAAATGATGCCAGATAATAGATTAAGAGTTTCGGAATGTTTTCACAGCGTACAGGGGGAGGGGAATACCATGGGCAAACCTT
>JBBDIH010000106.1:0-1180 GCA_040880505.1 Minisyncoccota bacterium | reverse complement strand
AAAGCTTTCAGGAAAAGAAAAGTTTAAAAATACAGACAATAAGAAGTTTTCAGTTAATGATTTTTGGCAGTACGGGTTTTCTAATCTCAGCTCAAATGTAACTAGGGGAGTATTAGCTGAGTTTATAATTGAAAATGCTTTAAAGGATTCAAAGAAAATAGAGCTAAGGAATCCTTGGGGAGATTATGATATAGAGTACAAGGGTAAGAAAATAGAAGTTAAATGTTCATCTTATATTCAAGACTGGGATCAAGAAAAACTCACTCGTATATCTTGGAGTGGCCTGAAAGCCAAAACACTTTACTGGTCATCAGCTGTAAATAAGAAGTTGAAGGAGGAAAAGAAGTCATATAAAGCAGATATTTACATACTTTCATTGTTACATCATAAAGAACCAAAAACTTTGGATATATTAAATATGAGTCAATGGTCTTTCTTTGTTTTGTCTAAAAAACAATTAAAAGACATATCAGCTGACGCAAATAGCTTATCTTTAAGCACCTTAGAAAAGAAGAGTGTAGAGTTTTGTAAATTTGAAGAAATCAAAGATAAAGTGGATTCTCTGTTATAATTAGTATAAAGATTAATTAGAAAATAAATTTATGGATAAATTTGATTATATATTAAGGCAATTTTCCAGAACTAATAAAAAGAATTATGAAAATTATGTTGTCACTCGGATATTTACAAAACTTGATGATATTTCAATAAAGTTTATAACTCAACAAGCGGTAATTGGCAAAAATAATAAAAGATACTTAACTGATTTATATTTTCCTCAACTTAATGTTCATATTGAAATAGATGAAGGACATCATAAAAAAAACGAGCAGGCGGAAAAAGATGTTGCCCGAGATGCTGATATTGTTTCTGTTACCGAACACAATATTGAGAGGATAGATGTTTTCAATAAAAACATAGAGGATGTCAATGATCAGATTGATAAAATAGTTTCGAAACTTAAAAACCTCAAAAAAGAAAAGGAGGTGTACGGAAAATTTAATCCCTGGGATCCGAAAAAAGAATTTAATCCTCAGACATACATTGATAAAGGTTATATCGACTTAGAGGAAGGGGCTGCTTTTAGGCGTATTTATGAAGCATTAAACTGTTTTGGTCACAACTACAAAGGATATCAGCGTGGATTCGCACAACATCCAATTGAGAAAGATAAGGCATT
>JBBDIH010000105.1:0-6168 GCA_040880505.1 Minisyncoccota bacterium | reverse complement strand
TGCCATTGATCATTTTTATCGAAAAAAGCATAAAGAGGGCCGGTATCAATGAGAACGGTCATTTACCGAAATTTTTCATGTATTCAGGATTAGTGGAAACATCACCGGGCCCTTTTCCGATTCCGGCCAAATCTTTGGCGGCTTCCAAAAAAGAACCGGGTTCCGGCGCAGGCATATTACCTTCCGTTTCCTTTTCAATAAGGTCAATCATCACTTGTTTTTGGCTCACGCCGCGTTGACGAGCCAATCTTTTAATCTTATCCTTTTCTTCAGGAGTGACTTTCATGCCAAACCAAACCGTTTTTTTTGTTTTCGTGCTCATAACATAAATGCTCTTAACGAATGTTGCAATTATAATACGAATGTTGCAACCTGTTTACAATTTTTGTTCAGCGTGCTCTGAAAGGTTAAAAAATTAATTAGATGACTTACATATTATTTTTTGTGAATGGTATTCTCCAGTGCTCTCTATTTAGGGGATTCATCGGGGAGAATATCCAGCATTCCAACGTGCGAAGTGTATTTGGGTTTAGCCATTAAATAGAATTTTTTATTTCGTAATTTGGTAGGAAACTATAAAAAATAAGGAAAGATATCAGGTTGGTTTCAAGCGTTTTGTTCCTCTGATAATATTAGAAAATAACCTCAACCATTTGTGGATACTTTTATTGTAAAAGTTAAAATAGGTAATATTGAAATCATGGAGGTTAAATTGAAAAATATACCCTTATTAAGAGAAAAAGTTTAGCATGGAGCGCACTTATAAAATTTTTGGTAAGAAAATAAAAATCAATACTCTTAATAATACTTCGAGTGAAATATTACATCAGGAGTTATCTCTTTATCCTACTCTTAATACCCAGAGTTTTGATATTTCAATCAATTATGTATCAAAGGTTGCAATAACTGATATAATTAGTTCCAATCCTACCTCAAACTGGTTATTAGATGATAGTATGATTTGTAAAATTGGGTCAGCAACCATTAAATTTTATTTTGAGGATCATCAAATAAAGAGAATAGATTTCAGTATTGATCATGAACCATTTATTAGAAGAAAAATTCATAAATGGAAATCTATACAATATGCGTCAAGTGCAGAGGCTATTGGTCAAATATTCCATGAACTGATTTTGGTACCACTGGCATTTTTTGATAACAATTACTCAGTCGTACATAGTTCAGGTATCATAAATAGTCAAAATGAAGGTGTTTTATTTGGTGGTACAGGGGGTGTGGGAAAAACCTCTTTGGAAATGGTGCTTTGTTTGAAACACAACTGTTCTTTTCTTAATGATGATATTGCTGTACTCGATACGGATGGAAATTGCTATCCAAATTTTTCTTATCCAAAGATATATGGTTACAACTTACAAGGTGCAAAACAACTGAAGAAGAAAATTTTTGGACAGCTCTCTCTTTTAAATAAAACACATTATGCTTTACATGAACTGAAGGGAAAAAATAAAGTAAGAAGACGGGTGAGTCCTGAGACTTTTTATGGAAAGGTTGCTAATAAAGAGAAAAATATTTCATCGTTTGTTGTTTTGCTAAGAAGTAAAGTTGATAAAATTACAATGGAGGCGATTTCAGCTGATAAAGTGTCTGATTTTAACTCAATTATTATGTCAACCGAATATAATTCTCTTTTCAATCATCTAAGATGGCATAAGTTTAATGCTTTATCGATGGGACGAAATCCTTTCGTTACCTATGATTCCATCATTGAAGAGAACACGAGAAATTTCCAAGAAAGTCTCAGTAGAACAGATAAAATATACCTTGCCCATATTCCAATGAATATCTCTAACGAGGAATATAAAGTACAGATGGTTCAGGTTCTTAAAGAATATGGTGTTTTATAGCTTTTATTCTGCTAGTTTCTACTCATCAGGCTTTTAATATTTTCTTTCCAATTCCCGGGATTTCTCCATTGTACCCATATTTTTTTAAATTGTTTAAGTTCAACTTCTTCATAAAAATCGAAGAAGTACAAAACAATTGGAAACAATAAAATAGCGGAAGTTTTTACGATTAGTCGTACGGCAAGATGCATACCATTAGTAAGTAATGAAAGAAAAACCAACACAGCTCCGACTGTAAAAATGAGAATGATTTTTCGCCATTCAAAGCTAATTGGGTATACTTTATTTGAGAAGTAGAAAATCCCAATAAAAAATATCAGATGTGATACAAAGCTTGCCAAAGCGGCTCCTTCAGCTCCTAAAACAGGTATGAATAGAATATTAAGGACTAAATTTATAACAGAAACAATTGCAGTCATTAAGGTAATACGTGATGTTTTTTTTGTAATTCTTAAGCCTATACTTACAACATCTCTGAGGGCGACGAAATATAAACCAAATGCAAGAATGGGAATTACTGTAAATGAAGACCAATACAAGCTGCTACCGGTAAATACTTTAAGCACTTCTTTCCCAAATAATGAAACTCCCATGATGCAGATCATCATGCCAAAACCATAGTAGGTCATAGTTTTTTTATAGAATCGCTGGCTGTCAGAGTCCTTTAGCTTCTTAAACATTAATGGTGTTAGTGCCATACTTACCGAGGTAATAACCAATACCTTAAGAATAGAAGAAATCTTATATGCTAATGAATATAGTCCGACTTCTTGTAGGCCTGACATTGTATTCAAAACGAAGCGATCAATCACGTTAGTAGAAGAGGCAGCTAAACCCGCCATCATCATTGCTATTCCATAGCCCAGCATTTCTGTAAAAATTGGGAAGTGAATTTGAAGCACTGAATTTCTAATCATGTAAGGGAGTAATATGATCAGATAAACTATAAATCCAGCTATTTGGCCAGCATAAATTGCCAAGAGGCCTTCACTTTGAATAAGTAAAAAATATAGGGTTACAACTAGTGTTACTAATAATTTTATGATATTCGTGATTGTAAAAAAACCGGCACGTTCTTGCATACGCATCAATGTAGCAGGCATCACACCAAGAGCTTGTAATCCAGTAGACACAATGACCAAGACAATTATATTTTCATATCTTGCACTCTCAAATATTAATACGGAAACCTGACTTTTATATAGATAAAATACCAATACAATTAGAGAGACTATTATCCCGATTAATAGACATGAGGTAAAGAACGTAGCCTTATTTTGTCTTTCATCTTGTTCATAATACCACCTGATTAGAGAGTTGTATAAACCAAATCCCATAAGTGAAATTACAATCTGATTTACGGCCTCAAAAACTCCTAATGCACCGTAATCATTTATGCTTAAATATTCTGGATTTGTAAGAAATGGGATTAGAATAAAGCCTGTTAGTTTTACAAAAACATTTCCGAGGCTATAAATAGCAGAGTTTTTAATAGTCTCCTTAACGTACTTAAGCAAAATTCAGCCTCTACTATTTTTGATAAGCTTTATTTTTAACAGCGGTTTTCCCCAGTGTTTTTAACTTTTTGGCAAATTCAGGATAATTTTTCTTTGAATCAAAATAAATGAGGCAAGTATCGTGTGCTTTTTTACTTTTATTTATTCTTAATGAATGGTTTAATAAGGCTTCTTCAAGGGCGGCTAAAATCTCTTTACTTGTAAAATCGCGATTAACCAGCCAACCATTCTCATCTGTAACAAGCTCAGAAGTTCCGCCAACTTGTGTGGCAATTGCAGGTATTCCATAACTATAAGCTTCCATAATTGAAACTGGAATACCCTCAGACCTGCTCAAATTAATAAATAAATGAACTGTGCTCTTAGAATACCATTTCATTAATTCTTTATTTTCGACACGTCCATGAAGCACACCGGAAAGGTTTTTTGGAAACTCATCTACTATCCTATTCAGCCTATCTAATTGTGGTCCATCACCAAAGTGATTCCAGGTTAATTGCACGTTTGGAAATTTTCTGGCAAAGTTTTTTAATGAATCAGCAATACTTTCTACTCTTTTATTCTTATTAATGCTTGAGCATGATACTACAATTAGAGGGTAAGCTTCTTGGTGTTGCGTGTAAGATATAGCATCAGGAATTGGAATACCTAGCCGGGAAAGCTGGAATTTTGAGCTATATTGTCTGTATCTTTTTGTGAGATAATTGATTCCATTTTCTGAAATTGAAAAGATTTTATCAACGTTTGCAATCGTTTTTTTCCGAAATGGGATATAATTTTTTGAATAGAGTTCTTCATATAAATCTCCTCTGTGCACGCGTGAAATAACAGGATATTTTGGTTTGGCCAGCGTAGCACCAAAAGTTGCTCCTGTACACCAATATGAATATGTTAAAGTCGTTTCGGTAGAGAATTTATTAGATTTAGATATCTGTTCAATAGCCTTTTTACTCAAAATTGCATCGCGGGAATGGGTAAGTAAATTATCGATTACTTTTAGGCTGATACGATTGGGGAAAATGTTGATAAACTCTTTTAAAAAAAAAGAGGTAGTGAAAGTAATTACTAATTTTGAAATTATGCGCTCAAAACTACTTTCTTTATTTAATTTAGATATAATTGAAGTATTAATTATGCAATTATTTGGGATCAAACGTGGATTAACGGTATTGGCGCTTTTAGTGGGTAAGATAATCACCTGTGAAAATGCCTGAGCTATATGGGGTAGTTCAGTTTCAAGAAAGGTTTCTCCGGTTCCAAATGGAAAGGTCGAAGTTAGGAGGATAAGGTTTTCTTTCATGTTTTATGGCTTGAACAAACTTTATATTTCTAATAAATGAGTAATCCATCCTCATTTATATCACAAATATACTATATCTTAAGCTTCGATTTTTGAAGATTAAAGACATTGAATGTAATCGGACAAGATTTGAAAATATTAATGGTTTTAGATAGCCAGTTCCCCCCGGATATCAGAGTTGAAAAAGAGGCACTTTCTTTGATTGATGCTGGTCATGAGGTTGGACTACTATCTATCGCAGACTATGACAAGAGTGAAGTGGTTCATCACAAAGGGATTAAAATTTACAGGATTGTCATATCAAAATTCACTGCAAAAAAAATGCACGGCTTAGCAGCTATGATTCCATGGATTGACTATGTTGTGGCAAAGCAAGTTTTAAAGATCTTCAAAAAAGAAAGTTATGATGCAATTCATTTACATGATCTTTACTTGTTTGGAGCCGCTTCAATCCTTAAAAAGAAAATAAATGCCTTTTTTGTTGGCGATTTACATGAAAATTATATCGATGCCTTAAAGGACTATAAATGGAGTACTACCTATCCAAATAAACTGCTTATTTCTTTTTCTAAATGGGAACGCAAAGAGAAAGAATGGCTACAGCTTTTTGATAAAATTATAGCTGTGAATGAAGGAATGCGAGATAAGAATATTATAAAAGGAGTTCCTGAAAGTGATATTATGGTAGTTTCTAATAGTATAGACACAGCGGAGTTTGATAGTTATGAAATAGATGAAAACATTATTAACCGATTTAAAGAATATTTTACACTGGTTTATGTTGGTGGCTTTGTAAGCAATAGAGGATTAGAGCATGTTATAAAGGGAATGAAGAAACTTAAAACCTATAATAAGAAAATCAGGCTGCTATTAGTTGGAGACGGAGAGATGATGAGTACACTTAAAAATCTTTCAAAAGAATTAGATGTCGAAGATGTAGTAGCCTTTGAAGGATGGCAGCCCCAGGAAAAAATCAGATCCTATTTAAAAGCTAGTGACATAGGGCTGGTTCCGTTTAAAAGAACCCCACAAACCGACAATTCAAGCTCAAATAAGCTTTATCAATATATGTACTCGGAATTACCGATTTTGGCTACAAATTGTACTTCTGTCGAAAAATTAATTAATGAAGAACAGTGCGGAATTATCTATGAAGAAGAAAACGTGTTTCAGTTTAATAACAATGTGATAAAATTATTTGAAAATCCTGATTTAAGAGAAACCCATGCTAAAAACGGGAAAGCAGCTGTTGAGAAAAAATATAATTGGGATTATGAGGCTGAAAAGCTTTTATCAATCTATGATAATCTGGCTAAACAATTAAAATGAAATGTTTTCTATTTACCCCCAGCCTTTTTTACCTTCCTCAAAACAAAATAAACAAATAAGATGGCGCTACAAGGAACTAACAAAGTACTGGTGCTTGCCCCCCACGGCGATGACGGCGAATTTGGTTGCGGCGGGGCACTAAAGCGGTTTTCGGAAG
>JBBDIH010000104.1:0-1188 GCA_040880505.1 Minisyncoccota bacterium | reverse complement strand
CTACTCTTTAAAAGTCCCCACAATTGTCCGCTGGCCAGATAAAATAAAACCAGGTACAGTCATTGAAGAAACATTTTCTTTTTTGGATTGGTATCCTACAATTTTGAGTATGACGGGTATTGAAAAACCGGAAAATGTAACTCTTAGAGGTACTAACGCTTTGCCATTATTGATGGGTGAAGATATTAAAGAATGGAATAATGATTTATTCGCGCAATACAAAGCCTTACGAACTTATCGCACCAGCGATTGGAAAATTGTCCGTGACTTTTCTGAAAAGGGTAGGGATGAACTTTATAATCTTGTACTGGATCCAAATGAAAAAAACAATTTGATCCAAGATACTGAGCCAGAAATTTTAAACAAGCGCAATGATTTAGAAAAAAAAATGAAGGATGTAATGAATGCAATTAATGATACTCCTTAAAATTAAACCTATAATGATTCACTTTATTAAAAGATATTTACATAAAACTTTTTATTTAGCAGCTGTAATTTCATTCTTCTTATTTGGATGGAATAATATAGAAGTATTTAATAATGTACAAGATGCAGGTATTGAAAATGAAGTTGTCTATTTTGAAGAGGGGAAATTTGCAGCATGGCCTGCTAACGGAGGAATGTGGATATGGGATAATGAAATTCTTATTTGCTTTACAGTTGCTGATCATGATTATTCTGTAAAGTCAGGTCATACATATAACGAATCAACATCACGGAATATGTTTGCCCGAAGTCTCGATGGTGGGAAATCTTGGATTATTGAAGATGCATATAAGCAAGGTGTAACGGGTAAAGCTATGGATCATCAAATTGGTGATAATGCTGTTATACCAAAAGATTTGGAAAAACCTATTGATTTTCGAAATCCAAATTTTGCACTATTATTTCAGCGTGAAACAAATCGAAGCGGACCTACACATTTTTATTATACTTATGATCGTGGAAAATCTTGGTATGGACCCTACATATTTCCACATCTTGATTCTGCTGGGATAACAAATCGAACTGACTACTTTGTTGAAAGTAAAAATGAATTGTCAGCAATGCTTTCAATTGGTCATGGTCGGACAGCCTACGCCCAAACAAAAGACGGTGGCCTTAATTGGGAACTCACATCTTACGTTGGTCCTGATTTTACAAAATCTGAAGAGATATCTAATAGAAATGATTACTCTTTGATGCCGT
>JBBDIH010000103.1:0-1189 GCA_040880505.1 Minisyncoccota bacterium | reverse complement strand
CGGTTCGGAACCGATGAAAGATAGCTTTAAAGAGTGGTATTGGGGGAGATATCATATCGGTGACACTACATTAATCTATTATCTGATGTCGGTGAATGGAGAGTGGAATAAAAATGGATGGCTCATCGATGAAGAAGGAACCGTAATAAATCTGGATCTAAAAGTTGAGATGTCAAATAAGGGATTTAATCTATTTGGGCTTGAAAGTGCCAGGACATTTCATCTTGAGGGTGATGGAATTCAGGCATTTATTCAGCTCGATCAGGTTGTGGATAGTGGCCCTTTTTATCAACGATTTATCGGAAAGACATTAGTAAGCAGGGGAGGGAAACCGGAACAGGCATTGGGTTTTTCGGAATATATCTATCCTTCCAGGATATACAGCCGTATTTTTTGGCCTTTGGTAAACATGAGGATTAAATATCCGGGTATCTCTCACTGGGTTCAGCGGCACCATAAATTGTATCGAATTACATGGTAAACCGGTTATGATAATAAGTTACATGGATTATCTCTCTTATAATCCCGAACAGGCTCATACCCTATATATTTAACTTTTCGATCGGGCTTTTCATATCTTTTCGCTATAGTCTGAACTTAAAAAAATAGTAACCCTTGTAAGATTTTGTGCATTTAAGACAACCTATATAGTAAACAGAACTTAAATTGTTGTCTTATGAACCTTACAAAAATATTACTCGTGGCCTTTCTAGTATTAGGAGTATCATCAACCGCTAAATCCCAAACAGAAGATTTTTTTGATTTCGGAAAACTGGAATCTTATCTCAATGCCATTCATCAGAAAAAGGGCTTTAGTGGTGAAATACTTGTAGCTAATGGTATGAATATCCTCTTTCAAGAAACAGTTGGATTGACATCTTATGAAAATAATCTTGAGCTAAAAAAAGGTGCTAAATATCGTATAGCTTCCATTACTAAAACTTTTACTGGAACACTTATCGCCATCGCGCAAGAGGAACGCAAATTAAATGTTCAAGATAAAGCCATTGATTATGTAAATGGATTATCCCCAAAATTTAAAGAAATAACCATTGAACAGTTATTGACACATAAATCAGGTTTGCCACACAATGAAGCTATAAAAGATTATTGGCTAAAAAAGTCAAAACTACAGATGACACCTGAACAGGTAATCATAGAAATCAATACTCTTGAATTGCTTTTCAAA
>JBBDIH010000102.1:0-1189 GCA_040880505.1 Minisyncoccota bacterium | reverse complement strand
TGGTTATAGGGCGCTCTACTACAGGTTTAGCTGTTAGTTATCTTTTTCCAAGTGTCTTTTGGCATAATTGAAATGTTTTTCCAATGCCCTAATTTTTTTTCCGTACTGGTTTTTAGTTTATCAATATTTTCGATTTCCTCAATAAGTTTTTCTAGCTCAGATTTCTGTCTTCCTAATTTTATTAAATCTCTTTGTTTTATAATTAGATCAGTAAATTTTTTAAACTCTTTTTTTGGATCAGATTTTTTAATAACATTTTTAATTCCATTTATTTTTTTGTCAGAAAAAGAGTTCTTACTTAATTTTTTTTGAAAATTCGATTTTGAAAATGAAAGTCTATAGTTATTTTTTGAATTTTTATCTGTTGTCAGCGTCCAATTTTCTTTTATGTCACTGGAGAAAAAGCAAAAAAGATTAGATGTATTACCAGTACCATCATCAATAAATAAGAATACAATGAACCCATCTGTAACATAACTCTCTAAAACTTTAACATTAGAATTACTTGAGTTAGTCAAAGAGCGACCTTTACACTGTATTTTGCAAAATTTAGCTCCTTTATCAACGTTCAAAAAAGCCAAAAGATCAGCACCATTAGTATCAAATTTCGGTTTAGCAACACGCAAACCTGATCTTTGTAATTCGTGCGATATTAAATCCTCTGCTGTGTTTGCTATGTGAGTAGTGTCCATATATCTTCTAATTTGATACCATTATAAATCACTGCTTTTGAATCTTTTTCTCAATATTGCTAATTTTCTTTTCGATCATTTCTCGATATGAATCGCTAACAAATGCACAATATATTTTAGCAACCGTTAGCTCTTCTTTTTCCCTTTTTAATTTACTCAGTACAATCATAAGTCGATTGAAGTTGTACGGGAGGTCGGAGCCATTTTCATAAATGTTTTTCCAATAAACTTTTGCAGACTCTTCCAGATTGCCAGCCTTTTCTAATTTTTGGGCTTTATCAGTAACTGACGAATAACTTAGAATATCACTCGTAACATCTCCTTGCATTAATTCCAGAGCCTTTTCATGTTCACCTTTTGAATTTAAATCAGTTGTCTTTTTATAATGGTCATCTAAAATTTTCTGATTCTGTTTTCTCTTCGCTTTAATTTTTGAAATTGCCCTTTCAATATTTAGTTCTGATAATTGATTTAATTCAATTCTTGAAATATCCATC
>JBBDIH010000101.1:0-1207 GCA_040880505.1 Minisyncoccota bacterium | reverse complement strand
AGCATCCGACTATTTTATTGAAAATTTACCCGAAGATCGGGTACCCATCTATGACTTTCTAGAACCGACACCATCCGTCAGAAGTAAAGATGCGTCTGCATCAGCGATCGTTGCTTCCGGACTATTTGAACTCTACTCTTTCACAAAAAATATTTTCTATTTTAACACCGCAGTCGATATCCTTGAGTCGTTAACTTCGGAAAATTATTCGACAATCAATTCCGACTCAAATTCCATCCTCAAGAAGTCAACAATTCATCGGGGAAAGGGGAATGTAGGTACTTCATATGCCGATTATTATTACATGGAAGCTATTATTCGATATATGGAACTGGTTCAAGTCGAGTTACCGAATATTGAAACGGTACTTAATCTATATCTGGATCAGAATTATCCAAATCCTTTCAATAACTCGACAATAATCTACTATTCAACTGAGCAGGAAGGCAATGTTGAGCTTTCCATTTATGATTATACCGGTAGACTTGTTCAGACGCTGGTTGATAGATCTCTTCCTTCGGGTAATTACAATATCGTATTCAATAGTACAGGATTACCATCCGGAGTCTATTTTTATGTACTCCGCTCAAATAAACAGACCCTATCCAAAAAAATGACCCATCTGAAGTAAATTGCATTTGTTACTTATTCAGAGTTTTTTTTCAATACTGCTATTTTCGATCTTTTTTTCGATTGCCACTTAAATTGTACCTGAAATATTCTGTAACAAATGCAACCTGTTCTGTAATTCCAACCATATAGAGGTGAAACCAAATAGCTACACTACTCACCTGATCGTGACTGAAAGTGTATCTCTTGGAAGATGGAGGTTTTAAAGAACGAAGTAAATTGTAGAACCAAATCTTTTTTTCATCATCGTCCTTCCAAGTATAAAAATACCCTCTTCCGGTACGAATCTTTTTTTGATACAGTCTTCTAAGATTTCTGGCTTTCTTCCACACTACTGCACTATCACAAAAACCGATATTGTATCCTGCTTGTTTTGCCTTTTTTGTAAGTCGAACATCTCCACCGGAGCGAGTCTTTTCTTCAAAAATTCCCACATTTTTGAATACCTCTTTTTTTGCAAATAAATTTGCTGTGTATGCCACACCTCTCTCTTCAACCGCTTTTTTCATATCTATAGATGTCAATGAGTCAACAACTTTAGTTGCAGTTATTCTTATTCCAAAATCAAAATCTACTC
>JBBDIH010000100.1:0-1208 GCA_040880505.1 Minisyncoccota bacterium | reverse complement strand
AAATTATTTATATCGATTAATTAACCAACAGCATGAACTGAATTCTCTATTGTTTTAGGTACCCTCTTTGCAAATATATTACTAATGGAAGGGAATTTAGCTTATTACAAAGGAAATAATGATCAAAAGAATAAATACAGATTGTATGATCTTGGTTGACACATTAGCGGCTGCAATCAAAAACATGGAATCGGAAAGATGTTTGCGAAGAAATTTTAATGCTCGCCCCATTTGAGTCCCCACGGTATTTACTGAAATATCCAGAAAATCAGCAATTTCCGAATAGGTTAATCCACTTCTTCTGCTCAATAAAAAAATTTGCCGGCATTGAGAAGGCAACTGATCGATCCCTTCTTGAATAGCCATTCGTAAGTCTTCAACATCAGAATCTATATCAGAATGGATTGGTTCCTTAAGCTCTTTAAATCTTTGAATTACATCAGCTTCAGTCTCATCTAACACCTGTTTGTGTCTTAATTCATTCAGTGCTTCGTTACGTATTGCAGCAAATAGATAATGCTTTAAAGTGCCAGGCGGATCCCAACTCTCTCTCTGAGCCCAAATTCTTAAAAATACCGTCTGAAGAATATCTTCTGCATCTTCCGATCGACCTACATAACTATAGGCAAACCCATGTAGCTTTTTATAATAGTTTCGGAAAATCTTTTCAAATGCCTCTCTGTCACCTTCTTCTCGAACCTTTCTCACCCATTGCTTTTCCGTCATATGCTGGGATGAGATCGGTAAATTATTTTCTGATCGATCAGATTGCATGCTTCTTAATGATTCGTAATTAACTAAATGTGATTTTGGATAGCAGAGCACTAATACTTAACATCGAAGTGCCAGTATTTTACGCATATTTTCACCAAGAATGGGGAATAAAGTTTTATCAGGCACATCAAGTGAAAGTAATCGACCCATTTCATAGGCTGGATAATGAAACATAGAATCACTTCCATATACGAGTCGGCGATTACCCACACGTTGAAGCGTTTCGGTCCAATCTGTCGGATTGAGAAAACTTCCGCACCATTCTAAATATACATTTGGATTTTCTAATACTAATTTTTCTGCATCTGGTCTATCATTATTACCTGAATGACCTAATATAAAAATTGCATTTGGATAACGGGGAACAATATCCGTTAACATTTTGGGGGCATTCCAATCATTGTCCCAAGTATGTAAAAGAATAGGCAGGCGAT
>JBBDIH010000099.1:0-1211 GCA_040880505.1 Minisyncoccota bacterium | reverse complement strand
TTCGACTTCAGAATAATCCGCCCTCATTTGACATTTCATGGACTGGAGCCAATTTCTGATAGCATGCAAATTATCTGGAAGTCTGGTAAGTTGTTTTTCTGTAAAAGGATGCTTTAAATTTTGTTTATTTTGATGGTTTTCAATCCACTTTTTTGCTTTTCCTAAGCTAACCCTCATTTCATCATGCCCGTCAACATTAGATACATTGATGTTATATTCGTCAGCTAAATTGTGGATGTAAGGTTTGGCTAAATGCCTATACAAAAAACTGTGGAATGTTGAGACTTCAACATGATCTGTAGCATTATTCAATCTTCCGAGAATGGTTTCAACAGCAATATTTGTATAAGTGATACAGGCTAACTTTCTGGTTCTATGTAAATTTTCAGATCTTTTTAATACATTCTTTATATGTTCAATTAGCCAATGTGTTTTGCCTGCACCAGGCCCTGCACTTATTCTGAAGTGATGGTCTAAATCTATAAGTCGCGAATCAGATGTGAGGTTGTTCATTTACAAATCCAATCTATAGCATCTTTTATATATTTTGGTAATGTAATATCAACAAAATCATCCGTCTCTTTTTTGCTTAAGTTTTGTTTTAAATTACTTGATAACTCTAAAGCGTTTTCACCCTTTGCAATTGAGCTCAAATAACGAGCTGCTATAATTGCTTCACATTTATCACGTTCAGTAAATTTCCCTTGCTTTTCAATGGTGGTTGTAATTTTCTCCTTCAAGGTACCTTTACGCAGTTTTTCAATAAGATCTTTATAATTCTTCTCATTAGCATGAAGCTTCATTAAATCGGTTAATTCATCACGATTTTGGATTGATTCAGTTAATAAAATCTCCGCAGAAGGATTATTAAGAATTAGGTCATACTCTAAAGTTTTACTAAATATATCCTTCGGTGCGAAAAACTGAATAGAATTACCTTCTTCGTTCCTCTTAATCAATTTGTCAGAGTTATTACTGTATTCATAATTCTCTGTATCAATACCCCATTCGAATGGAAAGCATGAGGTAAATTTACTCCCAGATTTTTTTCGTCTAACAGGATCTCGGTCACTTATACATGCAACATTTTTTGGTATGGCAAATTTAGAACTTTGATCAAACAACTTCAGAAATTGATCTAAATATCTACCAACAATATTAATTACATGAATATGGTGATCTTCTAAATTTTTATCAGCTTAATTTGCCAA
>JBBDIH010000098.1:0-1217 GCA_040880505.1 Minisyncoccota bacterium | reverse complement strand
TCACGACTCTTGATCATTTTGTATATAATAATCAGATAGATAATCTTTCCATCATCAAAATTGATGTTGAAGGACATGAAGCGAATGTTTTAAAAGGAGGGATAAAGACTTTTAAAAATACATCACCAATTGTACTGATTGAGATTCATACAATAAAAGCTATGTACGATTCTGACAATTTTATGAAAAATTTGGGATATCATTCGGATGTTATTCACCAAGAAAAAGACGGCAGGCTGTTCTTGAAATATTATAAAAATTAATTTCATTAAATGAATACTTCAGCAAAGAATCTAAGACCATTGATCTCAGATATCAGATATCAGATTAACGATTTCACTACGTGTACAAAAAATGAGCAGAAGTGATTTTTTACTGAGTTCAGATGTTGGAATTCATTTAGGAGATTACTTCTGAGATCTGCAATCTCCAATCTGCTCATTTTTTGTACGCGTTAGCGAGATCTGAGATCAATAAAATCCTCTTATATTTACATAGAAATTAAAAAATTAAAGAAGTAAAAAGATTTACAATATGAAAACAAGAGCAATTATCCAGGCAAGAATGGGAAGTTCGAGGTTGCGAGGGAAATCGCTGATGCCGGTAGCCGGCAAGCCTCTTATTAACTGGGTTATCGAGTCAGCACAACATTTGCCGTTTGTCGATGAGGTTTGTCTGGCCACTACATCTCTTCAGCAAGATGCTCCTATCGCAGCAGTGGCAGAAAGTTCAGGGGCAATCGTTTATAGGGGGTCAGCAACCAATGTCCTGGAGAGATATACTGAAGCATCGGCTGACATGAATGAAGAGGATGTCGTTATTCGTTTGACCGGTGATAATCCTCTGAATCATGCGGACTTAACTGAAAAACTGTATGAAATTCACAAATCCAATAAAAACGATTATACTCACATTGAAGGACTGTCGCATATAGTAGCAGAATTTATCTCTGTTCGTGCACTTCGGGATGCCAATCGCAGTTCGAATCTGGCCCTTTTTGATAAAGAACATGTTACTCCTTTTTTTCGAAAACACAAGGATATCTTTCGGGTAGAAACGTTGCCGGCCGGATTTTCCGGTCTGAGAGCCGATTTGGACAAATATCTGACGATCGATACCGGAGACGATTTGGAACGGATGGAACAAATGATGAAAGAATTGAATCTTTCACCGGGAAAGATCGATTTTGAAAAGGTGTATCAATGGCTCGATAAAAA
>JBBDIH010000097.1:0-1217 GCA_040880505.1 Minisyncoccota bacterium | reverse complement strand
ATTTCACTTTTTCTGACACTAAAACACAGAATCACAATTTTTTTAGTGTTTTTCTGTTTTTGTGGCCAGTTTTAAGAATCAGATCACAAAAGTAAAGGACGAGGTAATTCAAAACAAATGGAATTAGAAAACAAAACTGCAATTGTAACCGGCGGAGCCAGCGGTATTGGTTTGGCAATTACCAATGTATTTGCTAAAAATGGTGCAAACGTTCATGTTCTCGAAATTGAGGAAGGAGCCGAAATTGAGAGCGATCACGATATTCAAATTCATCAGTGCGATGTATCAAATCATCGACAGGTTTATGATGTGATCGGGAAAATTACAAAAGCTGAACCGCTCGATATCCTCGTTAATAATGCGGGTATCGCTCATATCGGAAATATAGAACAGACCACTGAGGAGGACCTCGACCGTCTTTATAGTGTAAATATCAAGGGAATATATAACTGTATAAAGGCTTCGGTTCAATCACTCAAACGAACAAATGGATGCATTTTAAATATGGCCTCTGTGGTATCGCATGTGGGAATTCCGGATCGTTTTGCGTATTCCATGACCAAAGGTGCTGTTTTAACCATGACCTATTCGGTTGCCAAAGATTATATTGATGATGGTGTTCGATGCAATTCCATATCCCCGGCCCGCGTTCACACGCCATTTGTGGATGGATATCTCGCTCAAAATTATCCGGGGAAGGAGAAAGAGATGTTTGAAAAGCTGTCAAAAACCCAGCCGATCGGGCGTATGGCTAAGCCAGAAGAGATCGCTAACCTGGCGCTTTTTCTCTGTTCTGATAAAGCCGGATTTATAACCGGAACCGATTATCCAATTGATGGTGGGTTTATACATATCAATAACTGATTTGAACGACACTTCCGTATGCATAAAAACCTGAAGGTAAATTGTATACTGCTTATAAAGCTAAAACTTAAAATTTACAACTCATTTAAAAAATGAAATTATTCAGATATGGCAAACCGGATGCCGAAAAACCCGGAATTGTGACAAATGGAATTAAATATGATGTGAGCCACCTTGTAAACGATTTTGATGAAGATTTTTTTACAAATGGCGGGCTCAAAAAACTTCAATCCAAATTTGACCCGGAGAAAGCAGCTACCGTACCCGACAGTGTACGTTTCGGCGCTCCTGTTTTTAAACCCGGCAAAATTGTTTGTATTGGCCTGAACTATAGTAAACACGCGGCTGAAAGC
>JBBDIH010000096.1:0-1221 GCA_040880505.1 Minisyncoccota bacterium | reverse complement strand
ATAGAGTACATGATTCCCGTCGGGAGATAGTTGTACCGACCCCGGACTTTTTAAAGAAAGGACCTGCTCAAATGTAGGCTCAGTTTTTTCAGTACTGTTTTGAGAGATAGCCAACATTGGCAAAAATAAAAGGTATCCTGCAATCCATAGTATATATTTCATATCAGCAATTTATTCGTTTACCATTCAGAGTTAAAGAACATAATTTCAGTCACATTTGATAGTAATTTTTTAGGAATGCATTCAACTCCCGTTTTGTTATTTTTATGTAAGTATTAATCATAAAAATAAATAACTGAAATTATTCCTACAAAGAAAGCAGAAGCAATTTGGAAAGGAGATTTGAAATCAGGAAACGGAACCATGAAACTGGAGAGTGGTTCTTATGAAGGATCATTCAGTTTTGCTACCCGTTTTGGAGATAAAGCCGGCACAAATCCGGAAGAGCTGATAGGTGCTGCACATGCAGGCTGTTTCTCAATGGCATTTTCCAATGAATTGGATAAAGCCGGATTCACTCCAAATTCTGTAAAAACCCATGCGGAAGTGACTCTCGACGGTGGAACAGCAGCGATTACTACAATTAAATTGATCACCAAAGGAGATGTACCAAAAATCGACAACAATAAATTTCAAGAAATTGCACAGGCTGCAAAAAAAGGGTGTCCGGTTTCCAAAGCACTTGCCGGTGTTGAAATAGAATTGGATGCGACTCTTGATTCTTGAGTTTTAAGTTTTGAGTGAAGCCTGCTCCGATACTTCGGAGAGTTTTGAGTTTTGAAATAAGCCTTTCTTATTTTAGAATGGCTTTTTCTAACTATTAAATAATCATCCGGATGAAAATGAGAGTTAAGTTTTGTTTTCTGTTCTTCGTCATAGCTGGGTTGTCATTTGCAGGAGTGATGGCTCAGGGCGTAAAAAATGAAATGGAAGACTCCATCAACAGAAATGGAATGCCTGAAGAAGCTCTTGAAACATTGGAAGAGTATTGGCCTGCGCAGCATGATATTCGATACTATTTTGAAACCGATGGGGATTCTGAAACCTACGAAGCCAAACTGGAGTGGAAAGGTAAAAATTACTGTTTTGAATTCAGAAGTGACGGCCGGGTGTTGGATGTTGAGCAGCTCATCGGTAGAGACGCGATTTCCGCTGATGCCATAGATGGAATTGAATATTATCTCCTGCAGGAGTTCAGAAGAGTAAACATTAACCGGACTC
>JBBDIH010000095.1:0-6427 GCA_040880505.1 Minisyncoccota bacterium | reverse complement strand
TACGCTGAACGATTCCGGGATTGTCCCCCAGGCAGTAAAAGCCATTAAAAAAATGGAAAAAGCCTTTTTCTGTCAGATAAGCAAGGGTATTCTCAGCCTCTTTGTAATCCGGGGTGCCCTCACGCTTAATGCCGGCATAGGAATAAAGCTCTTTCCTTGTAAGAGGAAAGGAGAAAACATCAAAATAGAGGAGAAATTTGATTATTTCCCTGTTCATTTGAAATCCTTTCAGCTATAACTATTTTGAACCTCAAAAGCTATGTAAAAATTCATATCACCAAAACCAAATTTAGTTAAACATTTATACTTCTGGTAATTTTTATAGTCTGGTCATGAAAAGCTGCAACATGTTAATGTATAGCGCTTTTTGTCTGGAATGTAGGTCATGAAAATTTTTTGGTCATTTTTTTTAAACTTCAACCCTTCATTCATTATCGAGTTGTTGAGCCAGTCCGATCAAAAGCCCTTCGGGTCCGCGGATGTAACAGAGCCGATACGCGTCCTCGTACTGAACCACTTCGCCAACGAGCTGAGCACCATGCTTGCATAACCTGGTTACCATTTCATCAATGTATTCAACAGTGAACATGACACGTAGGTAGCCGAGCGCATTCACAGGGGCCGTACGGTGATCTGAGATAACAGGCGGGGAGAGAAATTGTGAAATTTCGAGCCGGCTGTGGCCATCGGGGGTAACCATCATAGCAATCTCTACGCTCTGTGATCCCAAGCCTGTAACGCGACCTGCCCATTCACCCTCTATTTTGGCGCGACCTTCGAGCTTCAGGCCTATCTCCGTGAAAAATGAGATCGCATCATCGAGGGATTCGACAACGATTCCGACATTGTCCATTCTTAATAATTTGTTTTTTGCCATAGTTTTACCTCATTTTTAATGTCCTCATCTCAAATATTGAAAGCTGAGCTTGCTGTTGATCATTGTATTTCTGGCCATAGATCCATTCTACTTTTATCGTTTTAAAGAAGCTCTCGGCCACAGCATTATCCCAATAATTTTCCTTCCTGCTCATGCTCTGTGTAACCAGCTTATTTGCTTTGAGGATCTTTGTGAATTCATATCTTCAACCAGGTTCAATCCTTTCTTGGTACCACCATTATGCCCAGTTGCATTATTAAAATCGTGCGCTCCTTCAGCTACAGTATTGAACTCAGTTGTATTCTAATTCTTTTTTGAGTTTGGATATGTACTACCAGCATATAGGTCATTGATAGTTCCATCAACATCAACGTAAACTTCAGCTGTAAAATCAGCAGTCTCATAGTCGTCAACGGGCTGTTCAGGTTGGTCGAAAAAGTAAATAGTTGTATCTAAGTCAAAAGGATCAATATAGAGAATCGGATTATTGAAAGTATAATGATATGGAGTATATTCAAAGTGTTTCTCAGCTAGTGGATCTTACACATGCCACCTCCCTATCGCCGGATCGTAGTATCTCGCCCCGTAATCGTAACAGTATGTTATCATTCAAAGAACCTTTCTTTGAATAAACATTTGATCATATTTATTCACTTTCTCCTTCCCCATTAATTAAAAGGAGTTCATTTATAACTTTTTCTGATATTCTAAAATCTGTATTAACGATTTCATCAAGCAGAGGTTTAATTCTGTCTATTAACCCTTCTTGTTTTGCCCTATGAATGATCCCAAGTGCTCCGGTAAATTTTAAACCCAGTTTTGATGCAAGTTTTCTGGCTTTTAAATCATCAAGTAATAGCAATACATCTGAAAATTCTTTTGATAAAGCAATGGCGCTTGCCTCCCCTTTATCAACCTGTATTTCCAACAACTCTTGATATTTTCTATCGGTAACTGCTTGAACAATTATCCAGACAGGCAGTTCATCTCTATATTCCTCGGCAACTTCAGGGGTTGTAAGAATCTCTTTATAAATTCCTTGAAGCAAATCCAATCTATTTATCTTTTGGAAGAGAATCAGAACGCTTGTATCGGATATAATGACCTTAGGCATTAGCTATATCCGAATGCAGGTCTGATATTGAACTACTGAATAGAGAAACACCATATTTGCCGATTACTTCGATGAACGCTCTTTTGCTTATACCTATCATCGAAGCAGCCTCTCCTGAGGAAAGTTTTTTGTCTTCGTATAGTTTTGCAGCAACCATCATTGAAAGGTCATAATCTGACATTTCAACACTATCAGGTATATTTATCTGTATAGTCCTCATACTGGCTAATTTTATTAATACAAAAATAGCAATTTATATTCACTTATTGTTTTAACGGTCAATTCTTTATTAGCATTACACGACAAAAGAATCTCAGCCATATGCATATGTGTTATCCAAATTATAAGATTTAAAGTATAACAAGATATCTCGCAATTGGAATTATGTCATCAGGATATCCAATGTTTTGATGATTGCGGGATTATTGCTCCTCCTTTTTCAGGATGTGGTACCTGGTTCCTTTGCGCTCACCGGTTTTCAAAATTAGCTTTTCTTTTACCAGGTAAGCCAGATCCTTTTTCAGGGTATTGCGGGAGTAATCTCCCAGGGCTTTTTCGATATCACCCACCTGGGCAGGTTCATTTTCCCGGATAAAGTCAAGGACCTGCTGCTGCCGATTGTTTAATGCAGTTTTTCCACCTCTTCGTTAGTAAGCATCGCTCCTTCGATACGGGTCGAAGCTCCTATGCTCTCGATCGTGGCGATCTTGCGTAGTTCTTTTAGGTACTGACCCTGCTGGTGTTCCTTTTCCTTCCAACTTCCTTTAAAAGTATCCAACGCACGCAGCTGTTGACTCAGCTGCTGATACACTTCACTAGCGAAGCTTAACTTGGTTTTCATGTTTTTGGATGGCAGCGTCAGCGCCATAAAAAGAGGAGTTCTGAGTAAGGCTTTGAGTACTCTTTTTTGGGCTGTTGCAAGGCTTCTAATGTCAAACCCGGAGAGCGGCTAACGGATGTTCTTACCCGGAACCCGGAATATAATAACAATTAAGACCTGGATATGGTAGACCTACTTTCTCATAAAGGCAGGAATCTAAAAGTCAAGAAAACTCAATTAAAGTCAGCTAAAATCCGGATGTCCTTGGATTTACTCCAATGAATCCTGGAGTAATTTTGATTTTTTCAATACGTATCAGGCCGCATGCTTATCTTCATTTCCTGCAAAATTTGGCCGGGGTGTAGATCAATTTCGGATTAAATCGGAACTGGGTCCCCGGCACTCCGGGCCAGGCCTTGCAGATCGTTCAGGGTTCTATTTATTGGTGGAAGTATTATTTTTCAATTGCATAATCATATATTTCTATTCGAGATGAATAATGTGTATTTAACCTTATCCAACCGTAAATAGTATCGCTGCTTTCACAAATTCTAAAACCCATGAACTTGGTATATTCATCTGTATCCCAATTGTCTCCCGAGCCAGGATAGGAAAATCTATTCTTATTGATCATACTTGACCAATTCAGATTTGAAATTATTTCATCTCCTGTTCCGAATTTCTTTGGCAGTAATCCAAAATAGTCAAAGTGATCTACCGCAATTTCAACATTCTCATTTGTTTTTATCCAGCAAAATGCATCAGCATCAGGGAAACAATCAACAACTACGGAGTCATTTGATAAACTGGTGTCGCATTCATATTCCTCATAAAACATATAGTATTCAAAAAAGAGATCATACTGTCCATTAATATTTAAATCTAATTGAGCAGAATCATGGTAGAAGTAGTTGTTTTCATCTCCATTTCTATGTCCCTTGATTATTAGATACGGTTCAAATTCGTAATAATTTACAGAATCACTAACAGCATCCCCTGCATGTAAAATGAATCTGGGTTTCTGTTCAATTGGATCGGAATTTTGAGTCAATTCTTCACAAGAAATGGTAAGCAGGAAAATTAAAATACATATTTGGCTAAGTGCTTTCATGATGTTAAGTAATTATTGGAACATCTTAATATTAATTATTGCCTTACTTTTCGCACTCTTGTTTTAATAAGTCAAGCCAGGTTTGCATGCCTTTTTCAAGGCTTCTGTTAAAAGATTTTTTAAACAGTTTTGCAACAAATCCTTCCATACTTTCGTCAACGGTAACTGTTGTTTTACCATCCTTCTCAGAAAGAGTCCAGTTATGAATAGCAAACATTCCAAAAGACTTTCCTGTCCAGCCAAACTGATTAAAAGGCTCAACTGTATGCAAAGTTGATTGTATCTTTGCACCTCTGGATTTCCAGTCAAATGTTGTTTCAGGTTTCAGTTCTCCATTAAGGTTTGGGTTGGTGATATCTGTCTGCCATGTTGCCCACTTGTCTATGCCTGTCATTACTTCCCAGACTTTTTCAATACTTGCATTGATCGTGATTGTTTTCCTGCACTTTACAGGAGCGTTGTTGTTGATACTTCTCATTTTGAATTGTTTTGTGCAAAAGAACCTACTGAAATTGTCAAGCCAATCGCGATTAGTAAAATTGATTTTGTTAACATTTTTGTCTGTTTTAATTAACAATACAAAGGTCTGCATAAAACCAAATCATGCTCTTGATAAAAATCAAGAAATTCATCTAACCGCCTTTTTTCTTAACCTGCTTAGCGTTTCGGGCGTCATGCCCAGCATCGAAGCTAAATATTGCAAAGGTACTTGATTAAACAATTCTTTATTATAATTCATTAGTTGATGATATCTTTCTTCTGCCGTCATTGATAAATGAGTTATGATACGGTCTTCTAAAACGGTAAAGCATTTTGCAATGAATAATTTTTCTAATTCTGGCCAACTTGCTATTTCTTTGCCAATTTGCTGATAATCCTTTTGGCCAATAACGTAAATCTCACAATCTGTCAATGCTTGAATTGTCCAACGAGCAGGTTGATGAAAAATAAAACTGGACAGGTCCACCACAAAAAAACCACTTGTTGAAATCCATTTGGTAACTTCCTTGTCGTTAATAATCACGAACTCCCTTACAATTCCAGATTGAACAAATCCCAATCTGTTGGAATGTCTTCCGGTTTTTAAAAAATAGTTACCTTTTTTTAAAGTAGTCATTTTAAAATAAGAACTTATTTTAGAAAGGTTCTCATCATCAACTCCGAAATAGGTCTTTATGTATTTTTCAAGTTCTGTCATTGTTTGTTTTGTTGCGTTACTACTTCATTTTTTTGACCTTTATTGCTTAATAAGTCTCTCGATCCATACATGCTCATCATTCGAAATACGGATCATATAAATCCCTCTGCTCAGGGAACTAAGATCAATTTCTCTGTTCGAACTTATTTCCGGGAGAATTTTTATAAGCTTTCCACTTAATGTAATTATTTCCAATGGCTCATATACTAAAAACTGTGTAGAATAATTTCCAGTTGTCTGAGAAAAAAGCGAAACTGAATAAAAAAAGTTAGCGGCCAAGAGAATTACAACATGTTGGGATGTCAATCTTTTCATGGCAATTTAGTTTTTAAATAATGTTATAAAGGTTAATATTGAGAGGGCCCGTATTCATCAGAATCTATAACCAATTGTAATTGCTCCAATTCCACTAAAGTTCCAATTCAGCTTCATCCATAAACTCCGACAAAAGTCAACGAAAATCCGGAAATCTTAGGAGATCCTCCAATAATTCCTGAAGTATTTTTGATTTATGCAATACGTATCAGGCCGAATGCTTACGTTTGATTTTTTCTTTCCCGCCCCGCGGAGCGGGAAAGAAAAAGAATACTTAACATAGTAAAATCGTTGTCTAAAGGGGGTTCAGGTTCCAATATAACTACATCCGTCAGTAAGTACATAGAAGTAAAATCCTGCAAAATTTGCCGGGATGTAGTCCTATTCCGATTAAATCGGGACTGTGCCTTGCAGGCCGCCGTCAGAGTCCTGTTTATTGTCAATTGTTTTATTCTCTTTTATTGGTTGTTGCCACTTCTCTGTGCAATTTCCATCGGCCATCTTCTTTGTCTTTCTTTAGAATTGCTAAAAAGGTATCCGAAATTTCCACGGGCTTTCCTTCTTCATTAGTATAATAGACCGAACTAGTACCAAAATCGTAAGCAACACTATCGCTAACAATGGTAGTTTCTTCAGGCCTCATCACTAAACTGTCATAGCTGAATAAATCATTGGGGTTCTCTAATAGACTTTTATATTCTTCCCATTCCCCGCAAATAGGGGTTAGAGAAATAACGTCAGCCGTTGAATATTTTTTTAAATCAGCATAGCGCTTTTCTTTGATTGCCAACTCAAATCCAGCTCTAGTCTCTTCAATAGATTCTAATTCTGCCTGAATATCAATTCCTTTCCTATCATTTGAATTTGATTCTGTTTTATTACTTTTCTCGTTACAAGAGATAAGAGATACTGTGAGAAGTAATAGTATTAAGTTTTTCATAATCTCGTGGTTTTACGATCATTTATAATTATTGCCAACGTATTAATAAAAT
>JBBDIH010000094.1:0-6449 GCA_040880505.1 Minisyncoccota bacterium | reverse complement strand
AAATTAACCCAAACATTCTACTTTTAACCGGTCCAGTTTTTGGGGGAGCCGACAGTAGATATTCTTGTGGAAAGTTTTGCAAACCTGCCACAATCTGATTCTGATAATCTACTCTTGCATATTGTAGCACCACGCCATAATAAAAACATGAAGAAGAAAGTATTCGATATGCTAAATTCTTATGGATTGTCTGATAAAATCCATTTCTACAGCAGTATGCCAAAAGAAAAGCTGGTACAGTATTATCAAGCTGCTGACCTATTTGTATCACCAAGCCGTAAAGAAGGTTTTGGTTTAGCCATGGCCGAAGCTGTGGCCTGTGGAACCCCGGTTTTAGCTACTAAATCTGGCGGAGCGCAACAGATTATTAGCAAAAAGCTTGGAATGCTTATTGAAGCTAATAATTCCAAAAGCATTACAAAGGGTATTATAGATATTCTGAAAAAGCTTGATTATTATAATCCGTCAGAAATGCACCATGATATTTCAAAGAGGTTTAGTAAGGAGCAAAAAGCTTATGCTCTTCAAAAAATATATAACCATGTTCAAAACAGTAAATACTGATTAGATTAACATTAATATTATTTTAGCTACCTTAAATAAATTGTATAAGAAGTTGCCTCCTAAAATAATTCATAATCCAAATAACAATAAAGCCAAGCACATAGATTATTCATAATTTCTCATGCATTTTAATAAAAAACGAATTGTTGTTATATCTCAACTTATCACACAACCGAGAATCCACCGAAGATTACAATCGTTAAGAGATGCCGGATTTGAGTTACAAGTTTATGCAACGGATAGAAACCGTTTCCAAGTAAATAAGTTTCCAGAAGGTATCCCTCTTAAAAATCTTGGAGTATTTGATGATAATTACATCAAACGAATACCTAAAATACTTAGCATTATTAAAGAAGTGCGAAGGGATGAAAAGGATAATAGAATTGATGGTATTTACATGTTTGGCTTCGACAGTGCTATAATAGGTAATAGCCTGGGCCGAAAGAATGCTAAAAAAATGTATGAAATCAGTGATTTACGATTCACAAAAAACCAAAAAAGTCTTGTGTCGAAAGCCTTGTGTTTTATAGAAGATCAATTTCTTAAAAACACAGACCTTCTAATAATGACCAGCCCTTGGTTTTTGGATGAATACAAAAGCAGAGTTAATCATATAGAAGATATTACACGTATTTTTGAAAACAAGCTTCCGCAAAACTTTCATACAGACAATAGCAGAGATATTTCTGAGCGAGAAGAAGGAATTATTAAAATCGGCTTTGTGGGCCTAATTCGTTATATGAATGTAATTGAACCCTTCATACAAGAGATTGCAAAAAAGGGAGACAAATTTGAGTTTCACTTATATGGAGACGGAGACAAAAAAGACATTAATACTGTAAAAGATTATGCCAAAAAGCATAGCAATATCATATATCATGGCCCATACAAAAATCCGGATGACCTTGAAGAGGTATATCATTCAATTGATTTAACATGCTCAATTTATGATTCAAACCATTTTAATGTAAAAGTACTTTCACCCAATAAGCTTTTTGAATCAATTTATTTTTGCTCGCCAATTATTGTAGCGGATAACACCCGGTTAGGCGACCGCGTAAATGATTGGAATGTTGGATTTTCCGTTGATGTGCAAAGTAAACAAGCTGTAGGTGAGTTTTTGGATAACCTATCTTGGGAGAAAGTTAAAGAAAAAAGAAATAGTTGCTTAAAATATAATCCCGAAAACCTTGTTTTTGATGATAACAAATTTCTAATGGATGTAAAAAACATTTTCACTGAACATGAATAAAATAGAGCGTCTGGTTTATAACCTTGTAAAAGCTAATCCCCAGCTCAAGGATATTGTTCGGGATACCTATCAATCATTACTTGATCTGGTTCCCGTAGCTGACAAAGTATCGGCTTATGATATTAAAGTACGTGAAGGTTATTTTTTCGGCTTTCACGACAAAACTCCTTTCTCATTTAATAATAAATACCTTTTAGCAAATAAATATCATATTCCATTAAGGATGCCCAATAAAACTGACTCTTTAACATTGGGTGTTTTTGAGGGAAGCGAATTCGAAAAATTTCAGCCACTGACTAAGACCTTAGCATGGAACTGGCATCAAGGTAGTATGCTGCAATGGTGCGGAAACGAGCAAAAGTTTATATATAATGACGTTAAGTTCGATAAAATACTGTCACGTATTTATGATATTGAAAGTGAAAGTATAACAGATATCCCTGAACCTGTGGGTGCGGTAAGCCCGGATGGAAAGCATGCTGTAGGTTATAACTTTACAAGAGTTGAGCAGCATATGCCAGGTTACGGATATAATCATGGAACTGACCCCAAAGTAAATCATAAAGCACCTGACACAAACGGTTTATATCACATAAACCTGGAAACAGGGTCTGTAAATGAGCTATTTTCTATACGTGATATTGTAGATATAGACCATAATCCCACCATGGATGGCAAGTACCATTATTTCTCTCACTGCTTATTTTCTCCATCTAACAAACGGTTTGTGTTTATGCACAGGTGGGTAGGAGAGCATAAAAGAAAACGCTGGTCAAGATTAATTTCCTGCAATTTAGACGGAAGCGATCTTTTTATATTTCCGGCTCAAGAAATGGTGTCTCATATTGGGTGGAAAAATGAAGAGCATATTATAGCTTACAGTCATGTTCCAGGAAAAGGTGATCATTATTTCTTATTCAAAGACAAAGACCCAAGCTACCTCAAGATTATTGGAGAAAAAATCCTCAATTCGGATGGGCATCCCTCTTATTCACCAAATAAAGAATGGATAATAACCGATACTTACCCCAATGGGCTGCGACAACAACTTCTTATACTTTTTGATACCGTTACCGGAACGAGACATGATATTGCCAAACTAAAACATCCTGCAAAGTTCACTTCAAAAAAAGAGAAAGATCATTTGACGTGTGATTTACATCCTCGTTGGGATAGAAATAACGAGTATATATGTTTTGACTCAGTTTACACTGGTAAGCGGGCTTTATGCACCCTCAAATTAGAGAGTTTGAGCAGAGATAATATTAGAGCAATTTCAACAATTACTGAATAAAATTAACTTTTTATAAGCCTATCAAAAAACAGGTGGATCTACCACCCCTTAACCCTAAAAATAAACTTCCGGATCAATTGATATAAAAACCCGCTGAAGTGCCCGATTTGCATTGCAATAATGCTAAAAACAGTATGCCACCAAAGTGAGAGTACTCCGGGTCCATTTTCATCACCCGTCCAGTTTTCGTCATTGAAGTTTTTCCGGTTTACCAACACAATTCGCAATGATTCGATCAATACAATTCCACCTAATAAAACAGCAAATTCCGGAAAGTATAAATTTATACCAGAAAAAAGATCGGCAGCCAGATAAACCAAAAGTGCACAGGTAAATAGAAAAGGTGTTAATCCCCGGATAGGTGAATTTTTAGGATGCAGCACTTTAGTCAAAAACCGTCCACGTCCATATCGAAAGTATTGCTTGAAAAGCCTGGAATAGCTTTCCCGGGGATAATACCAACTTTTAATTTCGGGGCTAACAAAAACACTTTCCCCAAAAATTTCCGTTAATCGCAGGTTAAGTTCGGAATCCTGATTGGTTATGTTTTTGGTATTGAATCCGCCAATTTCTCTTAAATCCTGCGTCCAGAAGCAACCCAGGAACACGGTGTCGGCGTAACCTTCGTAAGTTTCGTCCATATATTTGGCCCCGCCATTTCCCAAAAAGCTTTTTACTGCGAGTGCAGTACCGGCTTGAACATCATTTTTTGCCACATAACGCTGGGCACCACCCACATTTTTGGCGCCGGTTTCAAGGAAAACTTCAATATTCCTTTTCAAATAATCTTCCTGATACAGGCAATGGCCGTCTGCTCGTAAAAAAATTTCGCCTTCAGCCTGTTCTATCATCCTGTTTAGTGCAAAGGACTGATATTTATCAGGATTATCAACGAGTTTTACCCGTGAATCTTCATCGGACAGGCTACGGACTATTTCCCGCGTACGATCTGTACTGCCGCCATCCGCTATAAGTATTTCCACTAAATTCGGATAATCACTTTTAAGAAAACCGGATACAACTCTCTCAATATGATCTTCTTCATTTAAAACAGGAATACCAATAGTAACTGTGGGATGCGATATAATATCTTGAGAATTTGAGTTAATGTCTTTTTGTCCTTTTTCAGCTAAAACTGTGTCTGAATGCTTCAATGATACTCACCTAATATAAGAACTTAGTACTGTGAAAATTATAATTCATCAAAGAAAATGTACTATTTAAAAAAGAACAATTTGTGAAATTCCACTATAGAACATTGATTGCACTTTTTAAGAATTAAGCTAAATACCATCTTATCCTTTGTTTTTCAGTATATTTGAAATATTGAATTTTTAAAAATCCGTAATTAGGTTTTATCGGATGATAGTAGATTTTTTCTGATATATAATAAAGTTAGTGTTTGTGAACTGTAAATGCCAAGATATAAAATCGGATGCTACCATTATGTTTTAATTGGCTTACTGAACTGTAAAACTACAATCCAGGAATATTTTTTAAGCCCCGGAATATTTTTAAATAGCCATTCATCAAAATTCTGCAAACTATTCGATAGAAATGGCAGAAAAGAGGCCGCCGTTGAGGTCAGGTTAAAATGAAAAGTTTTTACTTCGCTGAAATAGGATTTAGCCTTTTCAATGTCCTCCATTAGCAGCGGATGTTCATCATCGGTTCTCATTTTTGGGGTCAGGGTACGGTATATATTTATAACAGGATTATGTCCCAATGGCTCAAAGAAAATAGCCTTGCCATTTGGCTGAAGTGTTCGATTCAATTCTTTATATGATTCTTCTAAATTAAGATGATGCAGAATACCTGAACCGCAAATTAAATCAAAGGTATCTTTCTCAAAATCCAGGTCTTCAGCGTCCATTACGTGAAAAGCTATGTTTAGCCCTTCTTCCGCAGCTTTTTTTTGAGCCATTTCAATTGCCACATCCGAAATATCAATTGCAGTTACATTTGCTCCTAATTTTGCCAAATCAAATGCCGCACTGCCGGGACCACAACCATATTCCAGCACTTTCTTATCCCTGATATCTTCTGAAATTAAAGTCCGGTATTTTTCCTTACTGGTATTGGCCGCCCGATAATATTTTTTTACGGCAGCCCGGGTATTTTTTGAAAAGGTTTCATTGTGAAACTCTTTTTCGCTTTCTAATCTCCTGTTCTTATCCATAGTTCTTGAAATTGCCTATGCAATTAGTAATAAAATCATTCAATGGTTATGCCGTAATTTTTCTGAAAGAGTTTCTTTAACATTTCATGTTCTTTTCCCCACTCTTCCCTGTTTTCATCGAACCATTTTGTGGTGTGAGTAAGCGCACTTTCCGTATTATATCGCGGTGTGAACCCGGTTTCAAATACTTTTTCTGCCTTAAAATGAGTTGGGGTACAAAATTTCTTTACGCGCTTTACCGAAATCATCATTTCTTTGTCAATGAACTTTCCAATCAAATCAAAAGTATATCCCAAAAGCAGAGCAAGCGGATAAAATATAGTTATGCTTTTGCGCTGACCAAAGGCTTTGCTGATTGTATTTGATATTTCAACATTAGTAAGCTGAGGCTTATCCACATAGTTATAAACCTGGCTTTTCTCCTTCATATTCTGAATTAAAAAATAAGTGGCCTCAACTAAATTTTCTACGTAGGCAAGTGATTTTATAACCGGTTTTTTACCAATATGAAAATTGATTCCCCGGTCAATATTCCTGGTGAGATTAAATAAATTCCCATAGTTATGAGGCCCAAATACCACAGCAGGACGAATGAATAAAACCTTCCTTTCCGGTTTTTGCTGTGCCCATTCTAATATCAGGTTTTCAGCTTCAACTTTAGATCTTCCATAATCGTTATCAGGTATGGGGTTTGTATCCTCATCAGCAACTTCTTCACTCTGTCCATATACTGCAACCGATGAAAAATATATAAACCGGTCAATATTCTTCTCTGTGGCTACTTTCAATAAGTTTTTTGTGCCGCCAACATTAGTTTCAAAATAATCTTTTTCGAAATCATAGTGAGAAGCCGCAAGGTGTACAATTATATTCGATTCCCCTATACTGTCCCTGATATCCTGAATTTTACGAACATCCCCTTTAACCTGATTGGGTACAACTTTTTGGTCGCGCAGATCAATATTTTTGACCCGTTTTTCATCAATGAGATTGTTGAAATGACGTCCAATAAATCCGGCACCACCTGTTACATAAAAGATTTCGTTGCTCATAGTATCTTCTAAACTCTGTTTCCGCCACTTAATAAATATAATATGGCCATTCGAACTGCCACACCGTTTGTCACTTGGTCTAATATCACTGCACGGTCGCTATCAGCA
>JBBDIH010000093.1:0-1229 GCA_040880505.1 Minisyncoccota bacterium | reverse complement strand
CGGTCTGACCAATCATGATATCACTCAAACCCCACATGAGTTGAATATTTTGCTCACCACCGGAGATAACGGCTACATCAAAACCAAAAAGAAATCCACCCAAAGCAGAGGTTATCGCCCAGATAAAAATTTTATGTTTTTCCATCAGTCGCTACGCTTTTTATGTTTTGTTGATTTTTTAAATAGGTAGAAAAACTATTTGAATGGCTTCTATGATCAGTTCATCCCGATCTATTTAATTCCACTGCTCTTTCAATTAAAAAACACCCTGTCGTCTAAGAACCCGAATAAAAAGAGTTATATCATAGATGAAGGATCACTGCCATTCTCATAAGTTTCGGATTGACTCTCCTGAACAAAAAAGTAGATCAGTATTATCAATCCAATGAGAGGGATTAAACCTACCAAAAGCAACCACCCGGATTGGCCCACATCATGTAACCGGCGAACAGATACTGCAATGGATGGAACTATGATTGCCAGACTAAATAAACTCCCCAAATAAGGAAAAATGTTAGCTAATATTGCTGATATGACCAGGTTCACAAGAATAAAAGTCCAAAACTCCATTCGATTTGCCCGGCCTTCAAAATCGATATACTTTTTAAATGGTATCAGATACCACTCTTTAATTTCGTTAATATCCATATTTTACCTTGTTACCGTTATCAATTAGTTAAAAACTATGAATTGATAATCACTATTTATCATTAAACTATCAAATGTATTTAGATTATAGGCTTATATTACCGTTATTGAAATCTTTTAAAATATAGATTATAAACATAAGTATAGATACCGGGAATTTTATAACCGATCTATACCCCTATTTGCTACTCATAAAAACCAAAAAAAATAAGTACCCATGATGAAATATTTTGTGAATTTCCGAAAGTACCTACCTCTTCTTTTTCTTTCAATCGTTTTTATGTCGTGCTCCACTACCGAACCGGCTATCGACAATCCTACCGTTGAGTTGGAACAACAATCGAATTTGTCGTTGGAAAGGCCCATACCCTATCCGATAGATATACCGAATGTCTTCCTCAATGCTATAGAAGAGGGCACAAGAACTGCTGATGGACATCCCGGGCCAACCTATTGGCAAAACGAAGCCTCCTATGATCTCTATGCTGAGCTGGATCCTGTTAATCACATTATATATGGCTCAGCTACTGTTACTTATCAAAACAACTCACCCGATAATTTGGATGTGATTGTGCTTGAGC
>JBBDIH010000092.1:0-1239 GCA_040880505.1 Minisyncoccota bacterium | reverse complement strand
TTGTTTACCAGAAGGGGTTTGAAAGAGGGTTTTTCAAGCAGGGTCTCCGAGCGGGAATTGATCATTTTATACCCCACTTTTTTGTCTTTCGCCCAGTGTGGCACCAAGCCGAAATGAAGTTGCATGGCAGTTGTCCTCACTTCCAGCCATCAGTAAGGCAACCATACAAAATTCAATCATTAATGGTTAATTTTGATCAAAGACAGATACCAACAACATCCTTAGTAAAAAACAGGCAAACCTGTATTTATAAATTTTCTGTAGAAGAATAGCTTTAAGGAACCCATTAAGACTGGACGGTGCAACTCCCTAAACCATATTGCCCTTCATGAGTTCACCTAACATTTCCCTAAAATTCTCCTTTTTGTTTAAATGAGGAAGCGGTTCATTGGGCTCAGGTACACCCAAAAATTTACAAAGAGGTCCCCAACCTTCACTGACATCATAAATCAGTAATTTCTCTGCGGGAACATATGCTTTCACCTCTTCAATGTGCCTATTAAAAGTTTTTTCGGCAAAGGCTTTATCCTCAAATTTGCCCTGCAGATGGACTTCGAAAATTGTTTGTTTCGCAAATTTTACGCACTTTATTACCGACCGAAGACGGGGATTAAAAAGCAGCTTGGACATCATGGCTATTTTCTGCGATACTGTTTGGGGTCCGGCTTGCCAGATGGTACTGTAAACACTAGTATACCACTTTTCAAAAGGTCTTACAGTCAAAATGACAATGCGTTAGGATACTGTTTCATGTGCTCTTTATACCAGGGATAACCCGGGAAGTCTACGGTTGCCTGAAAACCCTTATATAATTCATCCCATTTGGTTGTTCCTGTTTCTTTCAGCGTTAACCAATAAGGAAGGTTTTCCGGATGTATCAGGAGTTCCTTCATGTGATAAGTCTTCATATAACCCAGCTTTTCAAGACACACTTTGAGGGTGTTTGTCCCAGTTCGTGGCAATCCGGCACCAATAATTTCTATGGACATTCTTATGGGGATTACTTAGGTATAGCAAAACTTATTCAATTTATTAATAAATTTGTATATAGGAAAATATTTAAGCCACTTTATTTGTATATTTACTACAATATATTATCAAAGACCTGATTTACCAAACAACCTATAAAATAGTGATGCTACGCATCATTTTGTTCAAAATATTTTGTGGAAATAAACCTTAACCCCTTCAACATGAAAAAGATGCTTCTTCTTCATCTATTGATAGGTATATCAATAG
>JBBDIH010000091.1:0-1239 GCA_040880505.1 Minisyncoccota bacterium | reverse complement strand
GAAAATACTGCTGATTAAAATCAGGGGATACACCTTCGATACTTCCGTGCGCGATGCCGATATGAATCTTGTCCGGGTCTTTTTCCTCTTCTTTCACCCAACCAACCGCATTTTCTGCTGAGTGTTTAGCGTGGCAGGGTGCCGGCCACACCACTGCGTTCAGGTCATACTCACTCAGATCCACCGGCTTCTTTTCATCCAGAACCAATACGTTTTCTCCCGCCTCTTTTTTAAACCGGTCCCAGAGCTGACTGTCTTCGGTGATGTAGTCATGATTGCCCGGCAGTACCAATGCAACATTCCCCTCAAATTTATTGATCGCCTGTACGGCTCTTTGAATATCAGACACCTTCATGCTTGTCCGGTCGAACAGGTCTCCGGCAATGGCAAGGATATCAGCTTTATTTTCATTGGCCATGACAACCAGTTTTTCAAGGGTATCATAGCGGGTCTGAGACAGTGTTTCACTTGCTTCTGGATGGTTTTTGAAACGGAGGCCGAGGTGAAGGTCGGATGTTTGGAATAATTTAAATGGCATTATGATTGGTTTTAATATCTAAAAACCTTTGCACAACGTAAATCTGGTTTAAATATTTACGTGCGAGACAACCTAATTAACAGTATCAAACTGTCAATTTCTTTCAAGCTCATATTCCCCAAATGATTCATCTTCTAAAAATTCAAATTTCTTTTTAAACAGATAAGCTAAATCATCATTTGCAGTAGCAAAGAATATTTGCCGATTTGAGTTAATAGACAGCTCTCTTAAATAATCTAAGAATGAAAGGGTATTTAAATCATCAATAGTCGTAACTGGATCATCAAAAAGTAAAACATCAGGACCATTTTTTAATTTCTTATTCAATGCCAGAAAAATGGATATTGCTAATGCCGATCTTTGACCTGAACTAATTTCATTTAATGTTGCAAGCACTCCTGTTTCTCTTTCTAGCTTAATTGTATCATTCTCATCAAATATCAAATCACTAAATTCCCTTGGACTATGGATTAGTTTAAATATTTCTAGAATTTCTGTTCTATTATTCTGGAAAAAGTCTTTTAGATATTCTCTCTTACTATAATTCTCAAAAATACCCTCGAGAACTGTAAGAGCTTTGCTAGCCTGTTCTTGTTTTGGTTTATGTGAATTAATTTTCTTATCTAACTTTTGAATCTTTTCACTTGCTTCTTTAAGCCTGATTTCATTCTGTTTGTGGTTATTAAATAAATCCTTAACCT
>JBBDIH010000090.1:0-1248 GCA_040880505.1 Minisyncoccota bacterium | reverse complement strand
GCAGGTGATAAATCAAAAATATTTCAAGCTTTTGGAAAGGTTATCGAAGAACATAGAATTGAGAGAAATCTTTCACAAGCAGAATTGGCAGAGCTAGGTGATTTTAATCGAACTTATATATCAGATCTAGAGAGAGGATTGAAACAAGCTTCACTTTCTACAATATTTAGATTAGCATATGCTTTTGATATAACGCCTAGTAAGTTGATTGAAGATCTTGAGAAAAAAATTGAACTTTGACCCTTAAAAGAGAATTAATCTAATAGCAGACTTAATTATTTTAAATGGAAAAGATTCCTAAATCTGATCTAACCTATCTAGAAATCTTTTTTTGTAAATGAAATTCTCGATATCAATATTTAGCGATTGGCGGAATTTAATCCCCATTCCCCTTATTGAGTTTGGTACAGCATTAAACTCCTCAATTGATCCTCTTGAATTGATTGACCATTGAATTTCTCCAGTAGGTATTAACATGGTAAAAATGCTCTTGAGTAAATCAATATATTTCTCAAAATCATCACTACTAATATTTAAAAGCTTTGAAAAATGTTCAATTTCATCATTTTTGTTATCGATCATTCCTCCACATAAGAAAATCCAAAATTGTATGAAATTTGGTAATTTGCTTGCTAAATTAATATTATTTATTAATTCCTTGACGACCTTGATAAAAACTTTGTTATTGATCTTCTCTAAATATTTATCATCGGAAGATAACAAGGAGTTGATTGCACACCTCACTGCTGACACTATATAATATATTTTTGCTAATAAAATTACATAGGCAGATGACTCACAGAGAATATTCTTTGAAATAGCATTTTCAGTATCTACAAGTGAAAGTTTTTGAAGTGATAAAATTTTCCTTACAAAACCTTTATTATCAAAGAATAGAGTTTCTAGTTTATTGCATTGTTCACGTGGATCCAGATCTTTCCAAATATGATTCTTTAAAACAGCAAGTAGCTTTCTGATTTCATTATATGCATCTGCCTGTTCTTTGGAAAAAGTATCTACTTCTAACACATTTCTCAATTTGGAATTATCTATAAGTCTATCACAGAGCGTATTTACACTAAACCAAAAATTGATCAAATCATTTTGATTGCCAGATGAAAATGTGTCTATAATATGATTAGGCTTGATAACATTAATTCCATTTTCACGCCCTATTTTATGAATTTCATTAAACAAATTGGGATTATTACAGACAAGAAAACACTGTTGAGGGTTTATAAATGTCTT
>JBBDIH010000089.1:0-1249 GCA_040880505.1 Minisyncoccota bacterium | reverse complement strand
GGAATAATTGCGGCCGGACAAAAAGTAGAGCACTATGAAATCGCATCTTACGGTACATTAAGTCAGTTTGCAGAAACGTTAGGTTTAACAAAAGCTGTAAAACTACTTGACGCTACCCTTAAAGAAGAAAAAGCAGCTGATGAAAAACTATCAAAAGTAGCAACAGAAACTATAAATGTTGAAGCTACTCAGGTAGAAGCATAATCTTATTATCAGACGTGATTTTTAGGCTTAATTATTGTCAGTAGAGAAAATTAATGACAATTGCTGTATATTATGTGTTTTAAACAGCTCCCATGCATAGGGAGCCTCTTTATTCAGGAATGCATTTAACTCCCGATTTGTTAGTATAACTGAATATCAATCACAAACATTAATGAACAGATATTATGCCTATTAAGAAAGCAGAAGCAGTTTGGAAAGGAGATTTGAAATCAGGAAAAGGAACCATGAAACTGGAAAGTGGTTCTTTTGAGGGAGAGTTTAGTTTTGCCACCCGATTTGGAGATAAAGCAGGCACAAACCCGGAAGAGTTGATAGGAGCTGCACATGCAGGCTGTTTCTCCATGGCTTTTTCCAATGAATTGGATAAAGCCGGATTCACCCCAAATTCCGTAAAAACTCATGCGGAAGTGACTCTTGACGGTGGTACGGGAGCTATTACTACAATTAAACTGATCACCAAAGGAGATGTACCAAACATCGACAACGATAAATTTCAGGAAATTGCACAGGCTGCAAAAAAAGGATGCCCGGTTTCAAAAGCACTCACCGGTGTTGATATAGAGTTGGATGCAAGTCTTATGGCTTAAGGCTTGAAAAAATCAGTTAAGGAATAAGCCCTTCTTAATAAGGAGGGCTTTCTCTATTTTATCTAAGTTTTTAAACCAATTAATATTGAAGTACTCCCAGTTGCAGGCATCTGTTGTGATAATACCTGAACACTTATCATTATACTTAAAATCAATGTGGTGAATATTATTTTTGTCATCATGATGGTAGGGATTAAATTAATGGGTTATCCCTCTGTACGCCCTTATTAATAGGTTGTTACTATTTCCCTTTAACTAATATATGAATGGTGATTTCTACATGATGAATGGTAAATATATAGGCTGAGCGTCGGTCAAATATCAGATTGTTAAGCATGCTTATCATCCATTGATAAAGTAAGTCACAGCTTAAACCCCGATTTTAAGGATACCTTTTCCTTAGTTCTTAACTAATCAGGCTCAGGGATGTTTCCGTG
>JBBDIH010000088.1:0-1252 GCA_040880505.1 Minisyncoccota bacterium | reverse complement strand
GAAACAGATACTTGATTTGACCGGTTTGCTTATAGGTCAGTAAATAGTAAACATTAACACCTATTAGAGCAGTAATCAGCAGGTCACTCTGTGTAGTTATTGCTTGCATCAAAAGTGAAATCAATAAACCACTGAGCAAACCGGAAAATAAACCCTCTTTTTTTGTCATACCGGAACGTATTGATATTCCGTAAATCGAAATAAGGGTCACCCAATAAGCAGAAAATTGTACAAATTGAGTTGCTTTTTCACTTCCTGAAATCAAAAATGAAAATAAAAATAGACTGGTCGAGTTTCTGGGATGAAGAACCTGCCCCCAGTTATTCGCTTCATAGAATTGATAACTCCCCTGCTGCAGATAGTATGCTACTCTTGTGAGATGAGTGGTCATGCTATCCGTATTCCCCGGAGCGACATTTAAAATGAGATATAGGTTCATAAATCCTACAACAATCAATGTCAAAATTAATGGGATAAAGATGAACAATTCAAAATTTGAATAGTCTTTTAATCTAAATGATCTGATTTTATTGAAGTTAAAATGGAATTTAAACAACTCAGAAAACGTGATATCATTATTTAAGTAAATGATCCCGATGGATAGTAAGCAGTATAAGAAACCTGCATATAGCCATGCATTCGTTGAGCTTAGAGATTGAAAAGCTGACAAAATATTAGATGAGATCACAATCTGTGTAATCAACAGGGTAAACATACTGATTACCATCTCTGATATACTCACCGGCCTCAAAAGACGGGTGAATAAACATGCAGAAAAAAAGAACAAGATCAGTATCAGCAGTCCGGTCATTCTTTATCCTAATATTAATTTATCAAAATAAATACTTTACAAAACGGATTATGCCTTGTTTCCATGCGACTCTATGCCCTGTTCCATAGTTTTGAGCCATGATTTTACCTTCCCCGAGGTACCAGTCATATGTTGAATTTAAGGCATCAATATTTGAAAATTTCGGTTCCCAACCCAGATGATCCATGGCTTTCTCAACAGAAACAAAACTATCTTTATCGGCTGTATCATATACCCATTTATAGATGGGAGATATTTTCAGTTTTTCCAAGATGGAAAGAATAAATTTCAGGGGCTTGGAGGGAAAATGCAACAATTTACTTCCACTGTCTGCATGGTTTAAAAATGCAGTCACATCATGATTAACCGTCCCGAAATCTGTCGCGCCAATATTATAAATCTCCTTATCCTTTCCATTCAACGCAGCCAGATAACAGGCAT
>JBBDIH010000087.1:0-1253 GCA_040880505.1 Minisyncoccota bacterium | reverse complement strand
TGATTCTAAAAAAAGTGACGAACCAAAATCATATTCGTCATCTTCATAAAGTCCTAATATTGATTTCCCTCCATGTTGAAAGTGAAAAAGCGGATGACAATGATCTGGTTCTCCATCGTCATCCTTAATAATATGGCAATCTAAATGCCAAGATGTTAAAAAATTATTTCTCTCTTTATCTTCAGCTTTAATTCGAATATCGAAATTTAATGAATTTACATTGTCGTGCTCTGGTTCCTCTTGGCATACACCTACACAGCGTATTGTCAATGTAAGATTCAAATCTTTAAGATTTCTGGGTCTAACCTTTTTTAGTGACTGAATTGGCCCAAGATTCAACATTATCAGTTCATGCTTCCATAATTCATTCTTGCCAAATGGTATTTTTCGACATATTTGAATAGAATCATACAATGGTTTTAAATTTTTTATAAAATTCTCCCTATCCAAAATTGAATGTAACCACTGAAGATCTGAGGCATATTGTTTTCGAATTTTTTCGCTCATCTCATACCCTCATATTTCTTCGTCATCTGATATCAGATCAAAATATCTTTCATGTTCCATTGGATGAAGATTATATCCCATAGTTTTGAAGGCTCTATCAATGACAGATTTCTTAGATACATATAACTCCTCTTGCCATGGAAACTGTTTATTACTTTCGACCATAAATCCATCTACTGGGTCTAAAGGTTCCCCAAGAACTTGGCAAATCGTCCAATACTCAGTACCATAGTTTTCTTCTATTGGTTCGCTTGGTGTAAATTCAATGCCAATTTTCTCTTTAATACGGTCAATGCGTTCTGATGCCTTTAATAATTGAAGAGGTTTGTTACATTCAATGATTTCGTACCACCAACTCTCCAATTTTTGTGCCCACCATCTATCCCAAATACCTGAAAAAGATCCAGAAAATTTAAATGCATCTAAATGTTCTTCTCTAAGTTTTTTCCAATTTTTCGCTTCATCTATATTTATTCCAATTCTTGCTGCTATGGTTTTTTCGTCAATTAATGGTCCTGGAATATGAATTAAATGATTGATAATAAATTGAGCATATTCATGAACAGGTTTTAGACTATCTCTATTAGTAGAAAATCTGTCATAAATTCTTGAATCAAGCAGTTCTTGCTCTTTTAGTTCCAAAATTACATTTATCTCATTTTTCTTTTTTCGAAACTCCTTTAAATCATTGTATGAATTTGAAAACTCAACTAATTCAGTAGCTACACGCTCACCATCTTCTACCG
>JBBDIH010000086.1:0-1268 GCA_040880505.1 Minisyncoccota bacterium | reverse complement strand
ATTTCCAGGCTTAAAATTTCGGCAATCAACTCTTTTACGTGCGGTTGCTTATCCAACATTTCTGCCAAATGTATTCCCAATAGCGTAGCGCCACCTGTAAATATGGTGTGGTTCTCCGCATATACTTCCTCGTAGTGTTCTAATGAACTGTCACGATAAATTTCCAGATAATTATTTAAAATAAAGCCAATATATTCAGATAGGTTTGGTGGCAATAAAACCACACCGGCGCTCACAAAAATCTATTCTAAGCGCATCGACTTCATTTTGATTTAACCTGTCAAGTAAGAAGCTAACAAATGTCAAACGAGTATTAAAAAGTATTACTTGTAAGAATTTAACGAGTTGATTTACTTAGTGTTCAACATTGTAGTTAACGTTACAGAATAAAAAATGACTGAGAAAAATAACGGCAATAATTGGATTGATTGGCAAAAATTGATACATAAGATTGCAGAGCAACAATCACAAATAATAAAGCCAACAATTACTCCAGCTATTAAACAAATTCAAGAGACTGTTAATCGGATTGCTGAACAACAAGCAAGAGTAGCTCAGAATGCTTTAAAACCACTGATAGATCAGTTTACAGAATCTTCAAAGGTAATGTCTGCTATTAATATCAGTAAGCTGCCTGAATTCCAAGCCTTATTGGAAACAGTTGCCAAAGAAGTTGAGGAGATTCCTGAGTATGTTGACAATGTTCATGCTTATTTAGCTCAACAAGGATGGTTTGTCCCTTTCCATCTGGCACCAATTTCAATTTTCAAAGAGTACTTTTTCTTAATTGAAAACGAAGAGCACGAACAAATTGAGCATGACCTGCAAAACTTTATAACAGAGAATATTTCTTTTATCAGAAGTAGCGTAAAAAAAGAATTTCTAAAAAGATTCAGAATAATTGATACCGCAATACGGGCTCATGAAAATGGTGAATACATTTTGAGCATCCCAACTCTATTGGCTCAAGCCGATGGAATGTTTTCTGAATTAATTGACATGACCTTTTTTTCAAACAAAGATTCTGATCTTGAAGAAATTCGAAGAAGGTTACTTCAAAGATTAGCGAAAAAAAATCATCCTACAAATACATTGTCGTTAGGATACCTTCTGATTAAACAACTACAAGAAAAAAGTATTATTCATGAAAATTTTAGTGAGTTTGAAAGAAGTAAAAATAAAAGCTTCATCAAAAACCCATTAAATAGAAATTATATTTTACACGGTAAAGATTTAGAATATGACACAGAAGCAAATAGTCTCAGAAC
>JBBDIH010000085.1:0-1270 GCA_040880505.1 Minisyncoccota bacterium | reverse complement strand
GTGGCTGCGGGTGAGAAATTTCTGTCCTCAGAAATTTCGATGGAGCAGGAATCCCCGTCTCGACTCGTCGTCTTCGACGAGGCAGGCCACCCCCTCCGCAATTTATTTATCAAAATCTTTGATTTTGCTAATAAATAATTTGCCCTCGATGATTAATCGGGGCCTACTTAGAAAAAATATCGGTATAACCCGATATTTTTTCTGTATGATATACTCATATTATATGAAATCTCTAACTCTATATGATGGTAGAAGATGTTCAATAAATAATTGTATTGGTTGTGATGTTTACAATGGAAATATTGATATGTCAGATTCATTAGTATATGAAAACGATTTATTTAGAGTAGTACATGATACTGAAAATCCTATTCCTGGATTTTTTGTTATCAGTTCAAAACGTCATGTTCGTACACTCAATGAATTAAATTCTAAAGAACTTGAAAATCTCTTTAATTTAATTGTAAGAACTCGAAAAGGAATGGAAGACATTCTTGGCATTGAAAAGGTATCACTTATCCAAGAAGATGGTCCTGAGAATATGCATTTTCACTTATGGTTTTTCCCATGGTATTCATGGATGAATGAACTGGAGCTTATTGCTTTTGATACTGAAAAAATGAGAAAAATTATGAAATATTCACAAGAGAATATGCGAACAGATGACAATATACAAAAAGTACATAATGCTGTTGAAGCAATGAAATCTGTTTATTAATTATTAAACTTTTTAAAAATCCGCAAATTTGTAGGTAGAACTTAGTGCACGAGGTGGTTCGTATATAACAGCTAGCATGAGAATTCTTGTTTACTTATCCAAATTGAGATTGATGATACAATGAATATATGAAAGTTAGTTTTGTCTACAATAAAGAAAAAGATATTTGGTGGCATTTGCGCAAAGATAAATAGTACAAAAATAGAAAAATCATAAATTTATTTTTTAACTAAATAATACAAAATGAAATTTTTTAATCAAGACACCCTTATTATTGAAAAAGCGATTAAATTTGCAAAAGTGGAGTACGAAAAAAATGAGCCACTTCATCGTTGGTCTCATATAGAAAATGTAATGAAAAGAGCTTCGGAAATAGTTGAAAAAATAAAACTACCAGTTGATTTGGAATTATTAAAACTTGCAATAATTTTTCATGATATTGATTATAATTCTGAAAAGGATTTCGAAGAAAGTTATAAAAAGCATCCAGATAATAGTGTTAAGGTTGCGGAAAATTTTTTAAATAAAAATAATTATTCCAAAGAAAGAATT
>JBBDIH010000084.1:0-1273 GCA_040880505.1 Minisyncoccota bacterium | reverse complement strand
TCTTAGTTTCATGAAAAGAATATCAATATCATTTTCATCAAACTGGCCATTCTGAATTTTATCAATTAGCTTTTGAGTTTTATTTATTTCAACAGGCTTCATTATTTGATCATTTCTGTAAGCTTAACGGCCCACCGCCTAAGCGGCATGCCGTATTATATTTGAAACAATTTAAAAGCGGAAAGACAAACAACAAACTCAATTTCTTAAAAGCCCAAATCGAGTCCTGTCCGCTTGAGGCGGTTTGTTTATAGAGCAGGTTACGGCACCTGTATATTGGCTAAACTACTGATTATATTTTTTCCATCTTATCATAGCCATACCATTGAGGCTTTTTATCCCATTTAGTTTTAAGCTTTTCAATCAACTGCTCATTCTTTAACTTCCAAATTACACGGTCATAGTAAAAAGGTTCTGAAAAAGCAGAAGGTAGTTCATCAAAACAGGCAATTGTCAAAACTCGATCCTTAGGGATCGGAATTTCATAGGAGCTTCCTAATACATCACCTTTAAATGAACCCATTACCCAGCCTTTAGGTGTTAAATGATATTCTTGATATTCTTTACTGAGTGCCATTTGTATCCTCTTCTTTTGATTGATTGTTATAATCGTACATCGTTGTGAGTACGTATTATTATACAATCGTCGGCAGCAATTTTTAAAAAATAACGGTTTCATTTTTTGTTCTTTTACTCTTCATAATACAAACTGTCAAGAAACGCCGCCCTTGCAAGGCTTACTTGTTCTTCAGTCTTATCTTTTGGGTCCGGGTTCTGCCACCAATCGCTGTCGTAAATTCGTTCTACAATATCATCCCAATATCGTTCGTAGCTCATATTTGACTGTACTATTCCGAAATCTTTACAGAGAGCTGAACGATTTTTACTGTCAAAACAAACAAATGTATCTGGACGCTTCATGCAAATCAGCCTTGTTGCCGTAGCAATGTAATTGCCAGTGAAAACCTTGGTAAAATATTCTATGTACTTATCGTAATGCTTTCTTGTTATCTGTCCTGAAAATGGAATTTGGTCTAATGCTTTTGAAATATTTGAGTTGTTTTCAATAATTTCTTTTTTAAAAATACCAGCTCCTTTCATGCTTCCGAAATACCCCCAATCATCTGCACCTTTCATTTCAAGTTGATTTGGAATGCCTGCTATGAACTTTCTTTCATCATCGGTAAAGTCGCTAAAGTGATTGTGATTTTTAAATAGCTGATTAGCAATTTCAATCACTCTTAATCTTCGCTCAAGCCCATGAGAAATTTCA
>JBBDIH010000083.1:0-1282 GCA_040880505.1 Minisyncoccota bacterium | reverse complement strand
TTTGCTTTGATGGCGGGTTTGGATTATTATCGGGGATCAACAATTTTAGCACTACGGATACATTCCTTTATTTTTAATAAAGTATTAATATGGAACTAAAGGTGGTATAATTAAACCAAAAACTAATATTGAATATATGAAAGCACCACTAATTGCTATTTTATTTATTTCGTTCATTACAACTTCTTGTGCCAAGGTTTATTATAGTCCTGATGCAGAAATCTTAGCTGATAATCAGAAAATAGTGGCAATTTCACCTCCAGTTGTCTCAATTTCAGCAAATAAAAGAGTGGAAGCAGAAGCAATGATAGAGCAACAAAGAACTGAGTCTGCAAACTTTCAGAATGAAATTTATTCATGGATGTTAAGAAGGAAAACACAAGGACGGATTACACAGGAATTTCAGGAAATTGGAAATACAAATATATATTTGACTAGGGCTGGTTTTCCTGAAAAACCATTAACTAGTCAAGAAATGTGTGAATCTCTAAATGTAGATGGATTATTGATGTCAAATTTCGCCTTATCAAAACCAATGTCAGATGGCGCTGCTATTGCTTTAACCTTTTTAGTTGGGTTTGGAGGTTCAACAAATGAAGTACGTACAACTCTCACCATATATGATTGTACTGCCCAAAAAATGATTTGGAATTATGAACATAAATATTCCGGAGGTATTGGAAGTAGTCCTTCTAGACTTGTTGATCAGCTAATGAAAAAAGCTAGTAGAAAAATGCCATACATCGATTACTAATTTATATTAATTAAATAGATTTTATACTCCATTATAAATAAGCATTTTCAACGGACGTGCAAGCGTTTTTTGCTCGACTTAAGAATTCAATTCTACGCAGCAGAAATACTAAGCCGTTATGCGGGACAAAATAATATCCAATGAACACAGGGCCTCAGTACAAAGAAGACAATCCATTTAAAGCAGCAGCAAGATTGCACCAGTCCAGGTACCGCGCAAAAGTGCTCAAAGTGAATTATTTGGATTTCGGTAACCGGCTCACGGAAAAAGATGGGCGTTCGTTGCTAAATTACTATGATGGACTTGGGGTCAGAGAGGCGTTGAGAGAAAGATACCCTAACTACTCAAAGAAGCGTGATGCTGACCTGCTCAGAAGTGAGCATATTCCGTTTAATATGCTGGCACCTCTCGCCGGAAGACCTACTCTGATGAAGCTTGTCCTAAGTGAGGTTTTTGGGTTAGAACTAAACCACCCAATCGAAATGAAACTTGAATGGGCGCCATCACCAAACGAAATGTACCTGGATG
>JBBDIH010000082.1:0-1285 GCA_040880505.1 Minisyncoccota bacterium | reverse complement strand
TTTGCTCAAAAAAAGTTCGAACATCAATCAAAAAACACCGCCAATTTTCACTTTTGCCCGAAACGGCAGGAGCGAGCGTGTCACGAAGCGACACGGAAATTTTATGGTTTTGTTTCCGTCGCTTCGTCCTATAAATATTGTATGGCAGTTTGGCATATTACGTAATGGAATATTAAACTATAAGTATATGCCAAGAGCAATATACAAAGAAGAACATCAGAAAATCGTCGAGCGCCTAAAACAGGCGCGATTTGATGCTGGATTAGCTCAGGTTGAAGTCGCAGAAAAACTTGGTAGAACTCAGTCTTATGTTTCTAAAATTGAATCAGGGCAAAGGCGTTTTGATGTTTTGCAACTCAAAGAGTTTGCAAAACTTTATAAGAAACCATTAGATTTTTTTGTTAAATAATATGAACAACAATCATGAAATTATAATTAGCAAACAAGATGTTGTTCCATACATTTATTTTGTCTGCTCAATGGCGCAACGAGGTAGAATGTATGGAGGTCTTAGTGGAAAAAGTGATTATATTGGAGGTGTATTTGACCGTTGGATCAATATCATCCCTGAAAGTGTGATTTTTAACAAATATTTTCTTCCCAAAATATCAGATAAACTAGAAGTTATATCTGATTATTATGAATATGACCCTAAAAAATCTGGAATCGCCCCAGATGTTTTGGGTGTAAAAATTGGAACAAAGGCAATACCGTTTGTTGAGTATGTAAATAAATGGCGTGCCTTAGATAAGGCTCCACAAATTGAGGTTAAATCATTCAAAAAAGGACAGTATATGGTTAGCTTGAGAAATCAAGGTTATGACAAACAATATCTTGTAATGGTTGAGACAAATCTCGATAGTGATTATTTGTTGCCCTTTTTTGAGACGACAGTTATGAGTGAAAATATTTATAATAAATTAAAAATGGACGACAGTGTTTTCATAAAAACAAATGCAAACAATGATCTATCATCTGTTACAAAGATTAAGCGTGATAATACGAATTTAGGATCTCTAAGACTTATTACAGTTTGTTTAGCTAGTGACTTTATGGAGTATTCCAACTTATGCAATGGAGGAGAAAGTCCGTTTTACATAAAAGGAATAAACGAAACTCGAACACCAAGAATATTACCCCATACTACACCTTTTTCAGATTGGGTAAATAAAAAAATAGATAACCTCTATAGTTGGAAGGAAAATAAGTTAGATAACAACAAAAAGCACAAATTAATTGATGTCTACATAGAGAATGCAGACAAAATTCAAGTTTTGAAAAACAG
>JBBDIH010000081.1:0-1292 GCA_040880505.1 Minisyncoccota bacterium | reverse complement strand
CTTTCTATTCTTAGTTTCCAAATGAGTCAAGTAAGTTACCTGTCTGGGATCTCCTACTAAAAGAATTTTTGAATCTGACTTAAACATTTGCTTTATCAACTCCAAATCATACCCAGCAAGATCCTGAACCTCGTCAATAAAAATATATGAAAACATCCTACTAACCCTGGAAACAACCTCACCTTGTGTTTTTTTATTAACTCTCTCAACAAACTTTGAAAGTTTATCTGAATATATTTTCATGTCTTTTGAAAAGAAATGCCTTAAGAACTCATCCTCCTCTTTAAAAGAAATTGGAATTTGTCTCTTTCCTCGTTTAAGGTAGTATTTTATTCCAGATTCACCTTGACTTAACAACAGACCTCTCACATCGATTTCAAACATATCATCATTTAGCACTCCCTGATAGGGCTTAACACCATGTTGAATCAAAAATGAAAACCACGTTTGTATAGTGATATTAGAAGGAATGGATTTCTTCTTCTGAATTATCTTCTTTTTAATTTCTTTCTCATTGGCCTGTGTATAGGTAGTGATTAACACATTCCCTTCGGATACACTCAAAGCTTCTTGAACAATTTGAGTTGTTTTACCGGAGCCAGCAGATGCTATTATTAATCGATTATCACTCATCACACCAAGCTATAACCCGATTTATATAATCTGGATAATTCAACTTTTCTTCGGAATTGAAAACTTTTAATGCCCATTTTGTTTTATTCTTTCCCATGTACTCAGAAATGGCACCTTGTGTTGAATAATCCTCAAAATCTATTTCAATTACTTCGCACAATTTATCCAATTGTTCATTATTTGCAGATGCGAATTGAGGTTCAAGCGTTTCAAGATCTTCGTTATTATCTGCAAATATCTCTATGCTATCGACATCATCATAGCCTTCATATTTATTAGTGATATTAATCTCATAGTCTCCATCATTATCCGTAACAACTGCTACGGTTTTATCAAGTAATTTGGCTATCTGTAGGAATCTTTTAAAAGTTAATTTTACGGAAATAACATCAATTCCATCTTCAATAGGAAGCCTGCTATCATGTGTATCCATGTAAGCTTTCTGAACAATAAGTTCATCTGAATCTCCCTCAACTAAAATTGCTTTCTTACAAAGCAACAACCGTAGTGTCTGATATCCAGGTAGTTTTCTGAAAAAATCTTGAGTGTCCGCAGGTAGATCGGAAAGACGAGCTGTCTTTTGATGATCAAGTAGAATTAAGTGATCAAGGCCAAGCTTATTTGCTACAAAACTACTATGAGTAGATATAATGATCTGC
>JBBDIH010000080.1:0-1295 GCA_040880505.1 Minisyncoccota bacterium | reverse complement strand
AGGTTACTGGCGCTATTAATGCCGGTGGTTTAATTGGGGTCAATGGTGCTGCTGTTTTTTCAAGTTATTGGGATATAGATAACAGCAATCAAAACCAAAGTATTGGTTCTGGTTCTTCATACGGCATGATCGGATTAAAGACTGTGCAAATGAAGGGTACACATGCTTACGATAACATGACGGACTTTAATTTTGAAGAAAACTGGCTATTGACAGAAGGATATCCTGCCCTTTATTGGCAGGACGTGGATTCAATACCCATTCCCACCAGTACAACTGAAAGCAACGAGTTTCCACAGACATTTAAATTAAAACAAAATTACCCAAATCCGTTTAATGGAACGACCATTATAGAATATGGTCTACCATCGGGAGGCGACGTGCTGATTGATGTATATAACCTTTTAGGCCAAAAAATCTCTACACTGGTAAATAGTAATATGAGTGCTGGATGGCATGAAGTAACATTCGACGCCGAAAGATATTCAAGCGGTGTTTATATTTACAGATTACAAGTTTCTGATTTTGTGGAAACAAAAAAATTCACTTTGATAAAATAAAATAATTCAACAAGAATGGGTATAAGTGCTCCAATTTGAAAGGGAAAGAATTCTGGAGCATGTTGACCACTTTTATTAGGGGCGGGCTAATTATTCCGGATCATCATTATGGCTTCGGGGTTTGATTCTATAGCAGCCTTAAGCAGACCTCTGGTGGAAGAGCCGATGGCAGGAAAACCAAAACCCATTCCCCCGTTTTTATGATAACATTACCTGTACCAAGTCTGTACCAACTCCTACTCATCTCCCGGATTCCTGTTCCGGATTTCAGGAGCATGACAAAGCAAAGTCGGGTCTAAATTTGATGAAAAAAATAACTTCCTGTTGAGGATTACTATTAATCTTCATTAATCCATTATGCTTGTTTGATGTATTTTTTTTACCCTTATGTGTAGATATAAAAAAAATAGTGTATTTTAATAACCACTAACTATTCAAATACAGCATTAGATGTAGAGTGGAAAATTCCTAGTTAACTATTCACAAGAAAAACCCACATGAAAATTTTAGTAATAGAAGATGATCACATTGTTCGTTCATTAATTGAACGTGTACTTGAAAAGCATGGCCATGATGTTGAATCTGCAGAACATGGGCAAGATGGAGAAACACTAGCCTTAAATAATGACTATGACTGCATAGTGTTGGATCTGGCATTACCTGATAAAAATGGTATTGATGTTTGCAAAAACTTAAGGGCTAATGAAATTAAAACACCAGTATTAATCTTATCTG
>JBBDIH010000079.1:0-1304 GCA_040880505.1 Minisyncoccota bacterium | reverse complement strand
GTACCCGGGCTTTAAAAACCATCCCGGCCATGAAATAGCAGAAAAACAAATGAGCGATTATGGAGGCATGGTATCCTTTTCACTTAAAGACGATTCTATAGACAATGCCGTCTCTTTTATGACCAACACGCATTTCTTTACACTTGCTGAAAGTCTCGGTGGAGTTGAATCACTTATTAGCCACCCCGCCAGCATGACTCATGGTTCCATACCTAAAGAAATTCGAGAAAAAGCAGGGCTGATGGATTCATTAATCCGTCTATCGGTAGGAATTGAAGATATAGATGATCTTCTGGCCGATCTTGACAAAGCGTTTGAACATGTTTGATTAACGCTGGCGTAATTATAAATTGAGTAGCTGTTAAATAAATATTCCTGACAGCTACTCCTTTTAATCTTTCCTGAGCATAACTTCGAGGTCATTTCCTGATCAATATTGCTCTTAAAAGTGTGCGGTAAGCCATCCCTCCCGCTACTAACCTGTTATTCCATTGTCCTGCTATCCCACATAGCAGATTCTGACTGTAATAACGAAGAATAAATTATTATAAATTCTTATTTATTTTTACCCTATAGGTAAATATACATTATTTTAGTTTTTCCCCTTTTCATTGCTGCTCATAACGTTTCGATCAATACTGATAATTTGATTGAATTCCATTCTCATATTAGTAATTTTTACACCAATTACTGGTCATTTCACACCAAAAATCGTCATATATAAAATTGGGGCAAAGCTTATCCAGCTCCATGTCAGCTCCATGTAATCTCCATGGTAGCTCCATATAAAACATGGAGCTACCATGGAGTTACTATAGAGCTATTATGGAGTAATTAAAACCATGAATGAATCAAGGCTATTTTTTCCATTTATTGAGATTAATGGATAGATCTATTTTAAGTAGAATAAGCAGTATTTATAGCTGTTTTTTATACATATAGCTATAAAATAATGATGTTATTCATAATCTGCACCGGATCCGGGATTATTTATGTATGATTTCTACTTTTTGGGTGCAAACCCACAAGGTGTGGATGTTTTGGGTGGCACCGAAACGGACAAATATATTGATGTGAATTCCGTATAAACGATGTATGTTAAAGTTGATAGTGGAAAATTTTTAAGACTGGATTACCCGTGATGAAAAATGTAGTTATTGTCGGTGCTTTGAGAACACCTATTGGGTCATTCGGTGGGTCTTTATCTTCCTTTTCGGCCCCTGAACTTGGTTCGATGGCTTTGAGTGGTTTATTGAAAAAATATGGTGTTTCTCCTGATCATGTTGATGAGGTGATCATGGGGA
>JBBDIH010000078.1:0-1314 GCA_040880505.1 Minisyncoccota bacterium | reverse complement strand
CATCAACAACGATGATCATTTTTCCGGCAGCAATATCTTCTATCGCTTCAGGTATGGTATTAAAGGTGAAATTAGACATAACTATCGTATCTGAGGAACGACTCTTTTCAGAGTTCAGTTACCGGCGACTTATTTACTTTTTCCCGGGTTGACATCGGTTATGGAGCTTTTTTGGAATCTTGCCTTCACTCCACTGTCTATTTCTAATAGAACGGTTTCATCGTCAATAGAATTCACTATACCGATCATTCCCCCTCCGGTTACCACTTTATCTCCCTTCTTCATTTCGCTTACTTTGTTCTGAATCTCTTTTTGCCGCTTGCTTTGAGGACGGATGATAAAGAAGTAGAAAACAAAAAAGATGGCACCTAAAAAAATGAGGTTAATCATCCCGCTGCCACCCGCATCTCCATCAGGTGAAGACATCATAAAATAAGTTGTAAGAAAAATCATAATTGTTCATTAAATAGTTGAGGATTTCAACTTGTAAATATAGCGTATTCTACATCCGAGAACAATTATTACAACATATTGAAGCCATTTAAAATGGACAGAATCAGAATTGATTCTGTCATCAATTGTAAAGAGCTGTGACTAATCTTTTTTTGTGGATAATCCGAATGGTAAGTAGAGAGGACAGGTGCCAATTAAACTTGTAAGAATAAATACGAGAGCTAAAACTCCCAAAATAATAGCTGCAAGCCCCGAAATTTGACCTGTGAAGTATAATATGGCCACAATAATAGCTATAAACACCCGGATTAATTTATCTAAAGTTCCCATATTTTTTTTCATGGTATTTCTCTTTTTTATGAAGTTAAGATTTGAATTGTGATTCCAATGATTGTGACAATAAGCATGCATAAAATGCATACAATCAGTAATTTTTGCCACATTGGTCGTTCTTGTAACATTTTTTATTTAAAAATAGGTGAAAACTCTTTTAAAGGAAGCTGATGTAGGCCTTTTTTATCATCTTTAGATCGCTCCAATGTCATCTCATAGATGACTTTATCATTTCTATAATATCGTTTTTGATAATAGAGCGGTTTACCGCCGATGGTGAAAGTAAGTCTGTCGATGAGGAAAAGCGGTGAATGTACCTCAACATTTAGCTCATTTGCGAGATTCTTGTCGGCAACAACGGCAGACATTCGGTACAGTCCTTTGAGTATGGGAATATCATACTGTTTTTCGAGAATGTCGTAGATGGTAGATTCCGATAGATCCTCTTCGTTGATCAGTTGTCCATATCTAACAGGCAACCAGGTAGTGTCGAATGCAATAGGTTCGTCATCACCCAATCGCAGACGA
>JBBDIH010000077.1:0-1318 GCA_040880505.1 Minisyncoccota bacterium | reverse complement strand
TTGAATACCAATTCCCAATATTGTGCCGGCTCTTTATCATTTATCTTACCTAGTATTAAAATTATGTCATTGTCCTGAAGTTTTATTTCGCCATTAAGCTTTTGGATTTCACTGTTTCGCTTAACAAAAGTTCCATTTTTACTCGCATTGTCTATTAACCATCCAGTATGATTTCTGATTTCAATAAAGCAATGCATATACCGGGTAATTAATTGCTGTGGATCAGGTGAAAGTGAAATATCATTAATGTCAGATAGGCGCCCGATTAAAATCTTTTCTTTAGAAATCGCTATTTTCTTTTGATCTCCATCAATTGAGGTAAGAATAAAATATGGCAACACGGATAAACTTTTATTTTTCATTTTCCCAAATTGATTCTTCATTTTCCTGTTACTTTTTATAATCTCTATAAAATTACAATTAAGATAATTTTAATACAATTGAATTTTAATGGAAAATGAATGGAATTTTAGTCTTAATTAACAATTTTCCAACTATATATTCTAATTATTGATTACTTACAAATATTTTTATTTTTTGCCGCTGATTGCCAAAATTCTTTTGTTTCGACATTCATTATTGTCAACTTTCCAGAAAGATATACTCCTGTGTCCAGCATCCATAAATTACTAAATTTTTGAGGTGTCGATTCTTTTATAAATTGGGTAGGGGTATGTCCAACAAAAATTTCGTTAAATTCATTGAAAGTGAGATCGGATTGACTGTACTCCATTGCTGTAATAACTAATGACCTGTCCCAAATAAGAATTTCTTTGTTATCAGTTTGTGTACTGAATGGAATTCTATGGTTGAAACCGCCATGGATGTATAATCTTTCATTCTCATCGATATAAAACAATTTTGCATTTTCGAAAAACTTAATATGATTTTCAATTACTTCTGTCTTTTCTGCATAGGCCTTTAATGTGGCCAATCCCCCTTGAGATTCCCATTCTCTAGGTATTTCCCGGTATTTCAGATATTGGTAACACCAGTCATCATGATTTCCAAGTATGTGAATGAAGTTTTTGACCTGCATAAGAGTTTCTATAACCTCAATAGGGTTTGGACCACGGTCAACCAAATCCCAAAGACTTATAAGTAAATCAATGTCAAAATTAAACTGTATACGATTAAACAATTCATTCATTTCATCAAAGTGACTGTGAATATCTCCAATTACAAATTTTCTCGGATTTGTCATTGCAACCTATTATGTTGATTGTTATGATATTAAATAAAATAGAATCTCTATATTCAAGTCTTATATGACCTGGAATGATATAAATCGGATATATGACCAATCTATTTTTTAAAT
>JBBDIH010000076.1:0-1321 GCA_040880505.1 Minisyncoccota bacterium | reverse complement strand
TTCTTGACAGGAATTCGTATTGCCACTTGACATTGGAGGCCATATATATGTTATATGTAAAAAAATTTGGGGCTAATTTGTTAAAGCTGGATGAACCCAATATTCATCTGCAACCGTTGGAATATTTTCAAGCAAAAAGTTGTCCCAATTTATCTTCTTCCATGTATTTTGAGTAATTGTCAAAGAAGCAACTTTACTAATTTCCTCTTGTCCATATTGGTCTACCAATGTTAAATATGGTTCAACTACTATTCGGTTTATAGAAGGAGTTGTTGCCGAAGAAAATTCTTGAACAATATTTTTAGTATCCTGAAAAATTCCTCCAAGTGTTAGCCCAGTAGATAAATTTTCTTTTGCTAAATATTCAATCTTCATCTGCCCATTCTCAAGATCTAATTCATAGATTTTTGTATCTGCTCCTAAAATGTGAAGTAGTTTTAATTCGATATTTCTTTCTAAAGTTCCTCCTTCAGTTGCATAATCATAGTTTTGGGCTACTCCAGAAAGTATCTCCTCTGTTTCTTTTTTATGTTGTTTATCACTTTGTAAAGCAGGGAGAAAAAATACTAATAACGTAACTACTACAAGAATTCCAAAAACAGGAGTAAGAGATTTGCTGTGTTTTGGATTTTTTTGCAGAAGTACCATTATTATAAAAATACCTACTACTGAGGCAATTAAACCAGTTAAGAAACCGAAGATTTTCCAAAACAGGATAAGCACTATCAAAAATAATCCACCAAGAATTTTTTCATCTTTATCCTTGAGTTTTTGACTAGAAGAATTTTCAGGCATTTTTTTTAATTATTTAAAGATTTGGCAACTTCTTTTTTAGCTTTAGAAAGTTCTTTTTTAATTTTTTCAGCTTCCAATTCTAAATTTCGCATCTTATTCAATGCTTCTTCGACATCTGTATTTTTTAGCCAAGACTGAATGGTTTTAACATCATCAAGATTTTTGCTAACAATTCCCTTTGTAACTCCATTAAGAATATTAAGACGATGCTTACAATATTGACCATTTTTTCCAGCAGGGCAGGTACAATAAGCTGACAGGTTTGTTTCTGACCTTTTTAAAAATTCTACTTCGTAAGGTTCCTTAGCTGAGCCTTGTACTAAAAAATTAATTTGTGTCATCTATGAGCTCCTTTTACATATAACGACCCAGCGTTTAAACGGCGCGGGGATTAAGATTTCTTTGAAGTAGCGAAATTAATTCCACAGAAACAAGTTCGCCGAACCCCGTCCGCGTCCGATTTAAAACGCTTTGATATTATTCATGGCCTCCTCCCCGAGTCGTACATTACGGCTTGGTTACACTC
>JBBDIH010000075.1:0-1327 GCA_040880505.1 Minisyncoccota bacterium | reverse complement strand
ATAATCTCCAAAAGATTTTCTACCACTTCCTATGTCTAATTTAATCATATTTTAATTATAACAATTTATGGGTCAAAATTCTACCTCAAATGACTAGAATGAATAGTATGATTATGCTCTATGTATTCAACAGATATGCCTAATTCTTTACCCTCCCAATCTTTGTTTTTGTATTCTGCACCAACAAAAATAACATCAGGTTTGAATAACTTTATATTTAATTTTTTGTTAAAAATATCACTTTGAAAATGGACTGCATCAATAAATGGCAAACTACTAATAACTGCCATTCTCATTATCTCATTCATAATAGGCATCTTTCCTTTTGTCCTTAAAACATATCTATCACTACTAACACAAACTATTAGCTTATAGCATTGTTTTTTAGCTTGTTTTAAAACCTCAAGATGTGCTGATGTTATGCCATCAAAAACCCCAAAAGTTATGCCTGTGTTATATTTTTTCATATTCAGTTATTACATTATCACTCTTGTAGCAAGAAAAATTAGAACTATGGACTGGGGTTTTCCAATCTCCATATCTTAATTCTAAATAGTCCTCAATATCTTTTGGTCTTCTAAATTCTTCCCCTAAGAACTCAATGACTGTTGTTTCTTGATAAAATTCTTTAGGAACTGCCTTATAAACAACTTCTTTTATTTTATATATAGCCCACCAAACTTTATATCTCATAGTCCTCTTGAACATTAAATCAACTTTAATACCATTTCTCAAAAGAGCAATCTGTCCACTTGTGGGATAGTTAGAGTTGTAGAATTGTCTTTTCTCTTGTGGTTTCCATATATGATAAATAGTAAATCCCTTTTTTATAGCTTCTTCAACTACAAACTTATGTTTATCCCAATCATCTAATGTAGTTAAATCTATATCATTATGGTCATCTTCGCAGAAATCTTTATCTCTATAAGCCCCTAATAGTGTTCCACCATCTAAAATAAAGACTATATCTAAACTATCAAGTATGTTTTTAATATCTATTAAGTTATCTCTTGCTTGTTCTTTAGTCATTTTTATAATTAAAATCACTTAATACAACTTCCCTCTTAACTGGAAAGCTTTGAGTTAAGGTTGCCCTTTTAATTAAACCTCTCTGATTTAATTTAACTGATATTTTTATTCCACATATTTTTGATACCAACTTCCCTACTGTTCTAGGTAACATATCCATTATCTCTAAAATGGCTTTGCTTATATAAACTTCTTCTTTAAATCTCTTATCAATCTCTTGATTAACTTGATTTACTTTCTTTGCTCTGTTTATAGCTTGTATTCTTCTTATTTCTTTGTTTTTTAAATTCATTGTTTT
>JBBDIH010000074.1:0-1329 GCA_040880505.1 Minisyncoccota bacterium | reverse complement strand
AATTTAAAAAGAATAAAAGCCTCCAAACCCAACGGAACTTGGTTAGATTGGCCTGAGGAGCTATTACTTTCTTGTCATAAAAAAGATAGCGGGAAAACTTACAAATCAGTCTATGGACGCATGTCTTGGGATCAACCATCAACTACCATAACAACACAAATTAATAACTTAGCACCTGCTAGATTTGGACACCCCGAACAAGACCCCGCAATTACGATTCGCGAAGCTGCCTTACTTCAAACATTTCCAATCAATTATACATTCTATAAAAATGAAGAAGATATTACTCTAAATAAACTTGGGGTTCATATAGGAAATGCGGTTCCGGTTGACTTGGGTTATGTGATTGGGGTTAGCATATTGCAGCACCTTGAACAAAACAAGAAGCCATGAACCAGTTTACTTTTAATATCTCACTTAGTGTATTAAATCACTTGGGAAGAAACCTTTATAGAAGTTTTATTACGGTTCTTGGAGAAGCTATTTCAAACTCTTGGGATGCTGATGCTGAGAATGTGCACATCTACATTGACAGAAAGAATCGCTGTTTGATTATAAAGGATGATGGAATCGGAATGAGTGAGAACGATTTTCAAAACCATTTCTTGAAAATCGGTTATTCCAAACGAAAAGAAGGAATCACCAAGTCTATAAAAGGCAGACCGTTTATTGGCCGAAAGGGAATTGGGAAATTAGCCATGTTATCATGTGCGAAGAGAGTCACTGTAATTTCTAAAGTAGATGATGGGGAATATGTTGGCGGTTGTATTGATAATTCCGGCTTAGATGAAGCCATTCAAAGCGACTTGACACCCGATCAATATGAGTTGGGAGATTGGAGCTTACAAGATTTTGAAGAATATACTCAATCCCACAACCGAGGTACAATAATTCGTTTTGATGGCCTTCATGATGGTATAAAGAATACGATTGAGTACCTAAAAAAGATTATTGCTCTCAATTTCAGATTTTCACTTGTGCTAGAGAATGATCAATTCGACATTTATTTAAATGACGAAAAAATCTCTATTGATCATTTGAGTGACTTAGCCGACAAAACCTCCTATTTGTGGGAAATAAATGATCTTGATGATCCATATACGGATGAGAAATTAACCAAACCTCCCCTGCAAAGAGATTCTAAAAAAATTGAGGTTGAAACTAACATTCAAGGATTTATCGCTTCAGTTGAAAAGCCAAGTAATCTTAAAATTCTGACCACCAATGAAAGGGTAAGTATTGATCTATTTGTGAATGGTCGGTTAAGAGAGAAAGACATTCTTAAACACATTCCGACAACAAGGATAGTAGAAAGTTACTTATATGGAC
>JBBDIH010000073.1:0-1330 GCA_040880505.1 Minisyncoccota bacterium | reverse complement strand
TTCACTGCCATGTGATACCGAGGTATGAAGGAGACATGGCCGATCCGCGGGGGGGAGTGAGACATTCAGTTGAAGGAAAAGGGTATTATTAAAATCATCAAAATAAAATTTTATGTCTAAAGACCATTTAAGAAGTGGATTGTACGATGAACTTCTTACAAAGAAGAAAAAAGAAATTCTAAACAGCGAATCGTTTGAGAAGAAACTACAACAAGTCGATACTGCTGAGTTTTCGTCCTATGCAGCAATTTACTTAGAAAGATTTTTACGCATTACTTTAGAAGGAATGAAGGAAGGTGAAAGAATAGAAAAAGGTCTGGAACTTTGTAATTTCTTTGTCAAGAAACTTGGTGAAATATCCTCAGATTTTGATGAGAGTGATTTTGCCACTGAAGAAATCCTTCTTTCTGTTTTAAATAAATCTGAACATGTGAATTCATCACATAAAGATTTAAAACATCCTGGAATTCCTCTTTCCCAATCAGCTTTATTAGTCAATGCTCGTGATGAATTTAGAATTGGCGCTGAGTTGAAGAAAGAAATTCAAAGTGCTGACCGAATCGATTTTATTTGCTCCTTTATTAAATGGTCGGGGCTTCGATTAATTAAAGAAGAACTTAAAAAGTGTATTAAGAATGAAGTTGAAGTTAGAGTCATCACGACAGTTTATATGGGGGCAAGTGATAAAAGAGCAATTGACGAACTCCAAAAAATGGGAGCTAAAGTAAAAGTGTCTTATGACACTCGAAGAACACGCTTACATGCTAAAGCATGGTTATTCCACAGAAATACAGGTTACAGTACTTCATATGTAGGTTCATCTAATTTATCAGCAAGTGCACAGACTGAAGGATTGGAATGGAATGTTCGAATCTCAAATATTGAATCGCCACATCTTATCCAGAAATTTGAAGCTTCTTTTGAAAGTTATTGGAATAGTGAGGAGTTCAGAATATATGATGGTACTGAAGAAGAAGGGAAGTTTTTAAGTAAAGCTCTTAATCAAGAATCCACCGTTGATTTCAATCAGACTTTTTTTGATATAAGGCCATATTCATTTCAAAAAGAAATTTTAGAAAAGCTCGAATTAGAGAGAGTTGTTAAAGGAAGAAGCAAGAATTTAGTTGTAGCTGCCACAGGAACTGGTAAGACTGTCATATCTGCTTTTGATTACAAACAGTTTGCAAAAGAAAATGCTGGAAGCCCCAAATTGCTCTTTGTCGCACACCGTAAAGAGATATTGACACAGAGTTTACAAACCTTTCGCCAAGTTCTGAAAGATTCAAATTTTGGAGAATTACAGGTTGATGGATATCAGCCTAATGATTGG
>JBBDIH010000072.1:0-1330 GCA_040880505.1 Minisyncoccota bacterium | reverse complement strand
TATTAAAATTTTCACAGTATTATTTTTTTTTTTAAAAAATTACTTTTTTATTTCGTGAAAATTAACTGTTGTCAAAATAAAGGAAGGCATCAAATGGATGAAAAATCACTTCCTGAAAAAAAACAAAATCAAATCAGAAAATTGTCGGGATAATTGTTTTTACTAAAAATGCGGTGATTGTTCAACCAGCACTTCTAAAGCGGAGGTGTTAGCATTTTCATTTTGTTGCGGTAAGTCTTATAACCTCTGATTTACCGTTATGAAATTTTCCCTCATTCAGATCTAATTCAAGGCTTTCAATTTTATCATATTTTGCATAATTCCTTTTTGAAGAATTCATTAGGTTCCAGACCGTAAACATATTCCTCCTGGCCATATCTTTCATCCCAAAAATCTTTCATTTTTTGAATATTGGTTGTATACTTTTTGGGAGTCTAAGCGACCGCATAAATGCATGGCATATACTAAATTTTATGTCTGATTTCAGATAATATAATTTGATGACGGCCTGCTTCGGCATGAAGTACATTTTGATTTCTTTTTGATGTCAAAATAGTTATTGCCCGACCACTATCGGTTTTTCACTTTGCGGAAACTCCCTTACCTTTTTTTCTGGTGGATATTCCAAAAGGTAAATAAAGTGGGCAAAAGTTAATTAAACTGGTAATAATAAAAATAATTGCCAAAATACCTAAGACTACAGCGACTGTGCCGTTAATAATTCCGTAATAATATAATATTCCTACTGTAATTGCCAATAAAACTCTTATGACTTTATCAGCTGTTCCCATATTTGCTTTCATGATTTTCATGATTAATGTATGTTAATTAAATTGACTTTCTTCGAAAAGGTTAGTTTTCATTCCAAACCCCTGCTCCATCTATGACTATGCCCGGCCCTTTAACATAAGATTCCAATAGAGAAAAGGCAAACCGTATTTTTTAAGCAGCCACATACTATATTGTTCTTTAGTTGTATCAACAAATTTGGATATAAGCGGATCACTATCTCTTACATTACCATATTTAAATTCAGCCAAAAGCATTTTTCCATAGCCTGTCACCAAGGGACATGAGGAATAACCTTCGTATTTGGCGGTACCCATTTGGCTTTTTTGAACCAATGCCAATAGGTTTTCGACCACTACCGGAGCTTGTTTTCGTATGGCTGCACCTGTTTTTGCAGTTGGCAATGCTGCAACATCTCCCAAAGCAAAGATATTTTCAAAACGTTTGTGCTGAAGGGTGTATTCATCAACATCTACCCAACCTTTATTCGCGCCTTCCTGAATGGAAATAATAGAATCCTGTATGAATTTAGGAGCGGTTT
>JBBDIH010000071.1:0-1334 GCA_040880505.1 Minisyncoccota bacterium | reverse complement strand
TTTAACTTTATATTAACTAAAATAAAAAAACCAACACCATCTGTTAGAAGAGGCTGCTTACATATTAAGAATTATAAGTGATTTATAAACTTTACAACAATAGAAGTATGATAAGAATCAGAAGAGCAGTTGTAAGACCAATGGTCAATGTACGATCAGCCTGCTCTACGAAATCCTGAGAAAAATTTGAAAAATCATCCAGATCTTCATCCAGTACTTCTTCAAATCCATCCTGACCATTTAATTCACTCTGTTTCTCAGAAATATCATTTCTGAATGAAACTAACTGGGCAATTTCATCTTCAGTAAGATTAGCTTTCGATTCAATTCGATCTAAAGTTGTTATCATTTTAGTAAATGATTCATTTAAGATCGCTCGTTTTTCATCAGCACTCTCTGTTTGATGTACTTGCTCTACGGTTTCATTAAAGTGTTTCTTAAAAGTTTCAGTCATGCTTGTTGACTGCGCAACTGCAACCGATTGAACGGCAAAGAGTAGAAGTATTGAAGTTAATGTAAGGCGTAATGTTCTCATATTGTTCAATGTTGATTAGGGTTATTTTGTTAAACTGTTAAATGTTAAATGTTAAACTACACTCTTACCTTGTATTAGGCGTAATATGATTGCTATAACAGCAATTACCAAGAGTATGTGAATAATCCCACCTGTACTATAACCGATGAATCCGATTAACCATGCTATAATTAAGATGACTGCGACTATATATAGTAGATTTCCCATGATGTTGTTTTTTTATTATGGTTGTTATGTTTTAAAAAACTGTCAAAGAAATTCTTTCCTGAACTTTTAAGAATAGTTGTTCTAAAATCGACTGAGTCCTATCGAAATAGTAGTCTGGGAATTCAATTATCTACATCGAACGTCCATTGGTATTCCATTTCTCTGCTTAGCCTTATCACATCATTAGTTACAACTTATTTTCCTGTTAATGCAATATGTATAGAAAGAAATGTTTGAATGTTATAAGATTGTGTGAAAACCTTACAGATATCACAGATTTTCGAGATAAGTTTCTCTCTTCCTTTTAAGCTCTTTGAAATAGGTGGGAGTCAGGCCTGTTACTTTTTTGAATTGGTTCGAGAGATGGGAAACGCTGCTGTAATTCAGTTCCCAGGCAATTTCGGTGAGGGTTAACTCATCATATAACAAAAGTTCTTTAATTCTTTCAACTCTATGTTTAATGATATATTGTTGAATCGTGGTACCTTTTACTTCAGAAAAGACATTTGAGAGATAGGTATAATCATAATTTAGTTTTTCACTTAAATAATCGGAATCGTTTATATTTGGCATATCATGTGCATGATAGACC
>JBBDIH010000070.1:0-1335 GCA_040880505.1 Minisyncoccota bacterium | reverse complement strand
AGCTCACTGAACAGCTCTTCTATTTTTTCGACTATGCGGTGTTGGGTGGGGAGTGGGGGGTATGGAATTGGAAAGTTTTTTAGAACTTTCCCAGAAATAGCTTTGAATGTTGAGCCGGTTCCCTGTTTCTCTAATTCCTGCTTATTAGCTTGAATAAAATAAAAGAGATATTTCAAATCTCCCTCAAATCGTATTGAAGCCAAACCACGACCAATACAGCACTTTTTATTCGCAATATTAACATCTCCAACAGGAGCCCTTACAGAAATTAATAGGTCACCATCTTCTGCAATTTTTATTGGCTTATTACACCATTTCTCAACCTTCGGGTAAAGCTTGCCAAATTCTTTTTTTCCCTGAAAAAAAGGAATACCCTGACCATCTATATTATAAGTAGAAGATGGTGGAGATTGCCCCATATTAATTTTTGCAACGTTACTAAGTTTTTTTGTTTGCCACATACAATTTTTAAATACTCTTTAAAGACTTTTCTGTTCTGCTCTCCATATCAAAATATTTTCCTGAATAGTGTAAAACGCTTAAAACTATTCGATCTAAAAAGTGTCTCATGAATAAAAAAGCTTTTTTACTATTAACATCATCAGGAAATAGTGAGGTATGAGCCAAACTATCACGAATGTAAATGAAATGTTGAATCTCGCCATCTGAAATAGGACAATTGAAAGCTTTACGGATTCTTTTCAGCTTCCAGTCTAAAGGACGTCTGTTAAATCCGGGAACTTTAGATAACATTGCCGGCAAGTAATGATCTTTAATATTTTCAAACTCAGCATTAAGAAGTGCTCGAACCCCATTATTAAGTTTTGATAAGTGTTTGTTGAATACTTCCTCATCTATAAATTTCATTCGTCCTTCCCTAATAGCCCACCTTGAGCTTATATTATCAGTCAATACAGCAATATTTAAGCTTCTCGTTTCTATAAAGCTATTCATATAGGTGTCTGCATAACCATATAGAAATCTTTTCATATCGAAGATTTTTTCAAACTTGTCATATGCCTTCCATGCAGATTTTAAAAACCGCACTGTGTCTTCTGGTAAATCATTAATTAATCTATTTCCATGAAATGGCCGAGTGAGTGCATTTCCATGAATCTCATAAATCACAGCACCTTCATCATCGTTGATTTTACAAGACCCCCAGTTAATAAATGTACTCCTTGCTACCGATAACAGTTGACAAAGTTTTCTAACCTTTTTAAGGACATTTTCATAATCATTTTGGTCTTTAACTTCTGTAATAAGAGTAGATGTTTTTAAAACGCCTCCTTGTCTTTTTAGAAGTTTTTCGATTATGGAGTGTTCTTCGGCATG
>JBBDIH010000069.1:0-7194 GCA_040880505.1 Minisyncoccota bacterium | reverse complement strand
CAAAAGTAAGAGTTTTTCTACTTTAGACCGGACGAATTTTAGGGAAGCTGACATAGTGACCCAAATTAAAATTAGTGACTAAACGGTAAGATATGGCGACTACATATCACTTCTACATGCGCAAAGACAAGGCAAGAGCCAATGGTGAATGCCCTATTTACTTGCGGATTACAAAGAACCGAAAACCCCGATATGTATCTACGGGTGTTTACATTTTGCCGAAGCATTGGAATAAGGAAAAAGAGACCATTCGCAAAACGCACCGCAATGCGAAAGCACTTAATAGCATTCTAACCAGAGAGCAAAATAAAGCCGAACAGGTTCAGGATGAATTGAGTGTTCACGGTAAAGATTCTGCCAAGGCTATTCAGAAAAGATTGAAGCAACAGGAAAGCGGTGACTTCTTTGAACTGGCAGACCAATATGAGCGAGAGCTTGAAGATCAGAAGAAGTTATCTGCTATTAAAACGCTTGACGTTACTCTTAACAAACTGGAAGCCTTTGAGGGCGAGCGACAGCTTCCACTAAAGTATATTGATACTGAATACTTAGAACGGTTTGAACGGTTCTTAAAACAAAAATATGATAACCGTTCATCCACTATTAGCAAGAACTTTGAACCGATTCGGGCAATCATACGGAAAGCACTCCAAAAACATCTTTTATCCATTGACCCTTTTGCCAATTTTGAGGGGGCTAAAAGAGGAAAGCCACAGCCTAAGACCAAGCTCTCAATGGAACAAATCAAAGCAATTCAGAATGCAGACCTTAATGAAGGTTCGAATCTTTGGCATACCAGAAACTACTTTATGTTTTCCTTTTACAGTGGTGGTATTCGGTTTGGTGATTTATGTGGTTTAAAATGGAAAGACATCAAAGAAGATCGCCTCTCCTATCAGATGAATAAAAATGAGAAGGTTTTTACGGTTGACCTCAATAAATACCAGAAAGAAATTTTAGAAAGGTATTCAGGAAAAAAAGAGGATTTCATTTTCCCCATTCTGAATAATCACAAAGATTATTCAGACCCCATTTTTTTACGGAAACGAATTAGTGTTAAGAATGTCCAAATAAATAAATGGCTAAGAAAAATAGCAGAAGTGGTAAATGAAGAACTCGAAAAAAAGAAATCTAAAGTTCCAGAGATAGACGGAATTTCTTTTCATGTTGCCCGACATAGCTTTGCACAATATGCCGTGGAAAAAGGCTTGAGCATTTATGAAGTGATGCAGACTCTGAGACATACACAGATCAAAACCACACAAAGATATTTAAAAGGGCTTAATGAACAGTTAGCCGATAAAGCAATGAAGAAGGTATTTTAGATGAGTGATAAGAAGCATTTTACTTTTGAAGATTGGAAAACAGGAAGAATATATCGAGCACTCAAAGATCAATCTCTTAAAGATTTTGATTATAGCATTGTTGAGGATGTTGGATGGTTCCCAACTCATCTTTATGAAAATGGTTATATGGAAGCTGACGTACTTCAAAAAATTAGCGAAGCTCAAAAAGACTGCTTCTTTAAAGCAGTTGCAAATAATGTAGCTCACAAAGTTAGTGGTGTAAAAAGACAACTTGAATCTGCTTTCAAGCCAAAAGAGCTACTTGAAAAACATATTCAATCTATAACCGAAGGCATTGAAACTTTTCCCGATAAATCTTTAACAAAAGTCTATGCTGAGGATTGGAGCAGGCTAATGATAGACTATACAATCCATATGCGACTTAATGACGAAAGGCTAGAGTTCGGCTCTTATGAAATTGCATTTTCAAATCAATATGTAGTTCCAGACAGACTTGAAAGAGACCAATCCAGAAGCTTCAAAACAGATGTCCCTTCTAACGATAATCACTTACTAAATCTTACAACAGCCGTAAAATTATTAGATGAGCTAAAAGATTTGTATAAGTCTAAATTCCCTGATAAATCCGAAAAAGAAACAATTACCAGAGTAAAAATCCTTCAAAGAGCATACTTGCTTAAGGAAAATGGAATGAGTGTTGATGATATGTTTAATGATATCTCAGAGTGGCTTATAGATAAGCTAGGTTTTGATCATCAAGAGATAAAAAGAAACTTTAATTTCTCATTAAATAGTCCTGATACTTTCAATAGATTTGTGAACGACAACCCACCACACAAGAAATAAGAGTAATTAGGAGTGTTTAGGAGTCATTAGGAACGCTTCTCACTATCCTATTTATAAATCGTTCTTTACGTTGCTTCCAAGGAAATGACAACCTAACAATTGGAAGCAAATGCAAGCTTATATCTATACAGAAGAAGACTTAGAAAAGATCATTGCTAAGATTACAGAGCAAACCGTTAAAAAGGTTATGCCTGATGTAATTCGAAAAGCAACAAGACCAGAATGGCTTAACACAGAAGAAGCCAAAGAGATCTTGAAATGTTCTACGAGACATCTTCAATATTTACGAGATACAAAGCAGTTACCATTTTCACAGAATGGTAGAACTATTCGATATCACATTGACGATATCGAAGCATTTTTGAATCGGCATAAAGTCGAATCTAAATAAAGCTTATCTAATTTTTTGGTTGTCAATTTTCTGGAATTGCTGGAGAGCATTCCAATCAATGAATTAAGGTCTTTTTATTCATTAACAAGCCCTTTTTGTAGTTGATGAAAACTCATACAGGTGTCTTTTAGGCATCTTAGGTCGATTAAAGGCAAAAGTGTACCGCGGGGTACATCTTTATCCCCGCGGTACGCGGTTGTCTTATAAGGCAAGTTAATCAACAACCAAGGCGGACAGGCAACTCGATGTTGCCTGTGCGACTTCAAGCAAAATCTTTAAAAATGGCAATAGAATGAATTATGAAAGGAACTACAAACTACAAAGGGAATACACGGAATGGCTTTCCAAAGAACATTGGGACTATTTCTTCACTGGAACATTCAAATTTGAAGGTATCACTCCTAACTGCGCACGTAGGGCAGCCGAACGATTTTTTCGAGGATTCCCTACCAAAGAACTTGTGGTTCTTTTCATTGAATCGGGAAGTCTATATGGGAAAGTTCATCTGCACGGTTTGTTACGCTTCAGTATCGATGGAAAACCTACAGCTGAAACTATTTGGGGAAGGTGGTTCAAAAAATATGGACGTGCCAAAGTGGAAGTTCCTAAATCCGGAGAAGACGTTTCAAGCTACTGTTGTAAGTACGTCACGAAAGAAATGAAAGATGAAACTTTTATAGTGATTACCAATGAATAATCCAGAACTAGCAATTGAATACGAAAATACGGGTTTATGGCTTTATGATATTCCAGTGCTCCCACACAATGAATGGTGTTCACGGTGTGCTGAAAAGTTGGAAGCGGTGAATACGGTTTCATTCCAAATTGAGCGTAATGAAAAGATGACTTTACAATTTGAATACCACAAAGAATGTGTAATTGAGGCGCTTAATGAATTAAGAAATCAACAAATACAAGAAAATACTCTTTTAAAGACTGCATGAATCATTAAATACCCTTTTAATGGTCTTTTATACATTGGTTTTAGTCTTTCAAATTTAACCTGAAAAAGACTAAAAGTGCCTTTTAAATGACTTTTAACCGTTAATTATTAAACAAACACAAAAATGGAAGAATTAGAAGAAATCAAATGTCCGCTATGTAAAGAATCCTTTAAAGATAAAAGGGGATTAACCTCTCATGCCCGAAATAAACATGAGTTAGAAAGGGATGAAGTCTTTGAAAAAATGACTGAAAATGAGCGGGAAAAGAAAGAATGGAAGATTTTGGGTGGGATTGGAGCTTTTATTATAGCTATTTTTACACTAGGAAGATTCAAATAGGTATAGCTTACCCTGTGAAAATTCTCAATCACTTAGTATTGCGTAGTCAAAACAAAGAATAGATCAAAAAAAAATCTATTAACTTAAGAACCTTGGTAACCGTTCAGTTTGGCATTATTCACTGCATTAGTTTTCGAGCTAAATCCCTCTGAAGAAGCTCCGACAATCTTACCATTTGAGGCAGTTTTTCTCCATCTCCAATCACCTGAAGTGTCTTTATAAAATTCCCACTTACTTTTTCCCATATGTAATTAGTTTAGGTTAAAATTGTATTCAGTAATTTTCTACTCTATTTCAGTAACAACATTTACTTTGTACATACTAGCTATAATGTCAATAATGCTATATGTCTTTTTAAATACCACATTTGTGTATAAAATAGCAAATCAAAAAATCTAGCTCGTTAGCTGATTTAACTTTCTTTATTTCTATTCATTTAGGAAGCAGTTTTCGGGATATAAGAAGATTACCCTCTCATGCCCGAAATAAACATGACTTAGAAAAGGATGAAGTCTTTGAAAAAATGACTCAGAAAAGGCAGGAAAAGAAAGAATGGAAAATTCTTGGGGGTTTTGAGGCTATTTTTTTTTTGCGGTAATTACTCTTGGCAGATTAAGATAAAACGAATAAATTGTGACAAAATAATTCTAAATACTTGCATATGTACTTCGTACCACTTACCTTGTGTCCTTAGGACACAAGGTAAGTGGTACTTTGCTATTATTGTTCTTTTAAAGAAACTAATGTCACAAATGAAACTTCAGGTGTTTTTCAGACTACTAGATCACTTTTCATACCAAAGGAGACAATTTATTTCTTCTTGGAGAGCTACCCTGTTTTTCCAACAAAATGATCCCTTCATTGAAGAATCTAAAATAGAAAAGCAGTTAAGGTCATTTGAAGAGGAAAGGTTATTAATACCTGTTAAAGTTGGAAGAACATCTATTTGGCAAGCAAATACCCCATATATACGTCATACAAATAATGTTTATGAACTTGCTAATGAGGCATATCCTATAGGAAGTTTAAGTTTTTCTTCCGCTTTGGAAATATTGAAGCTTTCAGATCAAAGATCATTAAATATTCATATTACAATACCCAAAATTTCTATTTCAACAATACCCGAATTAGAAAATGAAGTTTTAAGAAACAATATACTCCCACCAGAAACAGATCTTAATCAATGGCAATTAAATAAAGCACCGGCTAATATTAGTACCCTAAAAAAGTGGAATGAGTATGAATTAAATCCGCATTCTATAAAAGAAGAATGGATTTTTGGCACTGAAATTAGAGAGGTGGAAGGGGTTAAGATAAGAGTTACAGATCTAGAAAGAACATTAATTGACTCATTAAGATTTCCAAAATATTGCGGTGGCCTAAATGAAGTTTTTAGAACTTGGGTTAGAGCACTTGATGAATTAAATCTACAAAAATTGATTACTTATACAGGTCTCTTTGACAGCAGCATCTTATATCAGAGAATTGGCTTTGTTTTAGAAAAGCTTGAATTAAGGCACAATGCTATAAACGAATGGAAAGAAAAGCACACACAAAGAGGAGGATCACGAGTACTAGATCCTAATTCAGAATTTTCGAGCAATTATGATGAGGAATGGCAATTATCAATTAATCATCCAATTTCAATATTAATCAATAAAGATGCAGACTACTCTTAATCTGGTATATCCAACTTAGTAACGAGCTTCAATACTTCACTGTATGCATCTTCAAATGTTGGGAAATTGACATTAGTTACTCTTTCCTTAATTGATTCAAAGCCCACATTAGCCCTCTCTTTTATTTCTGGATCATTTATAAAAGTATGTTTTCTTACTAAGTGATCTGGAATCTTACCTTTTGATTTTTTAATTAAAAATTTTGAAATTTTAGTATAATCGAGTGTTTTATACATCCTCTTATGATAGAACCAAATATCAAAAACATCATTAGGTCTATAACGATCTCTAATTTCTTCTTTTTGCTGAATTAAAGACCTTAACTTTTCAGATAGTATGTCATGTATAGATGACACCTTAAGAGATTGTCCATTTTCAACCTTATGTGAGGTTTTCTCACAAATTAAATCATTTAAAGAAATCTCTATTTTTACTACATCAGAAAAAGGAGGGGGTTTCTCCAACGACTCAGAATAACCAATTTTTATCTCAATGGCTGGAAAAGTCGGATTCTCCAAGTTGTTAGGTTTAATGACACTTTTTTGAATAACAAGTTGCTCAAACTTACTATTATCTAGTACTGCCCTAAGACCTTTATTTAATTCATTACTGATTTCATCTTTTATCAATTCAAGATTTTTCTGAGCCATTTTAGAATAATCATTCTCATCTGTGAAATCGAGATCTACTGAGGCTCTAACACTACTAAAAACTTTAGCTAGAGCATTCCCTCCTTTTAAAATGAGTTCTTTACTTAGTTTTTCTGAAATTGAAATGGCTTTAAATACAGTTGCGATGGCATCATCTTCAGGAAAATTGGGCATATTTAATTCTCTTCTTTTTTATTTAGCCCTCGTTTCACTTTGTTAGGCAAAATAAATAAGTATTCTGCCAGTGCATCAGTAAAACTTAAAGCTCTTTTCGCATCTTCAATGCTCGCCATTGAGGCATCATAATCTGAATGTCTCTCATCGTTTGCATCTAGCCTAATATCATGCGCCCATTGCTCCATGTCTTTAGTTAGGACATTATCCTCAGTTGCTTTTTTTATTCTATTGTAAAGACTTCCCTCAAAGTATTCTCTCTGTTTCAACATCTCATCAACAGCGCTTGCACAAAGCATAATACATCCAGACGGAGTGTTAACACTTTCATGAGCTTGCTGTAAATATTTAAAGGCTTTATTTGGTAACGATTTATCCAAGATCATTAATTTTGGGAAAAACTCTTCAATTTTATTTGAGTTATTATAGTGATAAGCAGAAGTAACCCCACCACATTTACTACATTTATAAATTGACCAGTGCCTCCGATTAGCTCCAAAATGATCTTTAGTTTCAATCTTTGAAACTCTAATAAGATTAGGATTTACTACAGCACAATGAGGACATTTAGGTAGTTCTAAATTATCTCCGACTTTTAACTCTTTTTCAATCATATTTACTAGATCTAGTAATGTTTTCGAAAATAAGATAGAAAATTTCCTAAACCTTAAAACAAATAACTCTTTAGTAGAACTAATTTTAATTCTTTTCGGAAGAAATACAATCAATTAATGTTTTACCATTGTTGTACCTCTCCAAAATATAAAAGCCCTAAGAAACTATTCATTAGTTACTTAGGGCTTTATTTATGTACCGTGGGACGGAATTGAACCGTCGACCTCACGATTATGAGTCGTGCGCTCT
>JBBDIH010000068.1:0-1343 GCA_040880505.1 Minisyncoccota bacterium | reverse complement strand
AGGCTAATGCTGCAGTCCATGTTGTAATTATTGGTTTTGCAAATTACGAAGCAGTGAATAAGAGGATTTTTGAATATGAAAACATTAAAGGAGAGCCTCATGAAATAAAAGCTAAGAATATAAACCCTTATTTAGTTGATGCTAGTAATTCCCTTGTCACCTCGAGAACTAAACCATTATGTAATATCCAAGAAATAGTACGAGGAAGTGAAACCACCGATAATGGCCATTTAATGCTTAGTGAAGAAGAAAAAGAATACCTAATTGATTCTTATCCTCACAGTAAAGGTTTTATTCGAAAATTTAAAGGTGGTGGAGATATAATAAATAATAAAACTAGGTGGTGTTTATGGCTTAAAGATGTTTCAATTTCAGATTATAGAAAGATTCCACTGGTAATGGAAAAAATTAATAATGTAAAGCTTTTTCGGGAGGGAAGTAAAAAAGAACGAACTAGAAAATGGGCTTTATATCCGACTCTTTTTTCGGAAGACAGGCAACCAACTTCTGATTTTCTTGTTATTCCAAAAGTTTCGTCTGAAAGGAGAACATATATTCCAATTGCATATTTAACTTCTGATACAATCATAAATAATACTGTCTCTGCTTTATCAAATGCAAACCCATATTATTTTGGAATAATTACAAGTTTAATGCACATGACCTGGGTTAAGTATACATGCGGTAGAATGAAAAGTGATTATATTTATTCAATACGTATAGTTTACAACAATTTCCCCTGGCCCAAAGAACCCAGTGTCAAAACTAAACCACCCTGCACTTAAAGTACAGGGGTTTGATGACGGACTAAAGTCCTATTCCAATATAAAGTCTGAGTCATCATCCTCATCCTTGCTTCTGTGATGCTCTAGGTAGGCTTCTACCATCTCATCGGTTATATTGCCTGTACTCCACGCTCCATATCCTGTCGCCCAAAAATGCCTTCCCCAATATCTTTTCTGTAGTTTTGGAAATTCTTGTTGCAACAGTTTCGAGCTTCGTCCCTTCATCCGCTTTACTAACTGGCTTATGGCTGTTCGCGGTGGGTACTCAATATGAATATGTACATGATCTTTACTCACCACCCCTTTCAATATGTCCACCTCTTCCACATCACAGACTTGGATAATGAGTTCCCGACATCGCTTCTGAATATCTCCTTTCAACACATGGTATCGATATTTTGCTACCCAAACAATATGACATGTCAATCGGGTCGTTGTATGACTTCCTTTTCGCATTGGCTTTCCCATGATTCAAGGATACCAAATTTTAGACTTTTCGTAACACTAAAGTTCTGCACTAAAAGTGCAGGGTTTTAACCCGCCTCTGAGACCAATAAA
>JBBDIH010000067.1:0-1344 GCA_040880505.1 Minisyncoccota bacterium | reverse complement strand
CCATGGGTAAAATGAGTTGTTATGGACGGATATAGTATATTTGTCAGTCAACTTGATCTGGCAATTGAAAAATACCCGACATTTAAAATTGTAGGAAAAGGAGATAAAAAATTTCTGCGGGGTGAACTACAAATTATCGATAGAGGTAATGAATACTGGGAGTCATACCAATTGGAAATTAAGCACCATCCCGATTTTCCATATCGATTTCCAAAGGTTTATGAACTTAGTGATAAGATCCCCAAAATTGCGGATTGGCATATAAATAGTGATCATTCTTTTTGCATAGACATTGAGCCATCGGAGATAATCAAATGTAAAAATGGGCTCTCACTTATTGATTTTATCGACAAGGAGTTAATTCCATATTTGTTCAATCAAACTCATCGAAAGGAAGAAGGCTATTATACTGGTGGAGAATATTCTCATGGTCTGCGTGGAGTATATGAATTTTATGTGGATAGACTAAAAACAGGTGACGATATTAGAAAAACCCTCTCATTGCTGGTCTATATTGCTTCGAAACCAAGACCAAATAGAAGCAACAGATGTTTCTGTGGAAGTGGTGAACTTTTCAGACATTGCCACAGGGAGGCTTATGACGAACTTAAACTCTTGGGTAAAAACTTTTTGATCGATCAAGTAAATATTCTATACAAATGGAGTGGTCTGCAAGGAATGGATCAGCTAAGAAAGATAAAGCCGACCTCATTTATGGGTAAAAGAAATTGAGTATAACGGTCTGGCAATTCTGCTGCCGGGCAAACCTCTCAAAAATCGAGCAACCAACGCGAACCGGTCAGCATGCCTTAACTTGTTATGGCTCGAACTCGCCAATAAAGTTTAAAAAGGTTCTCCCCAGTTTTGTTACTGTTAAAGGTCTAATTCCTGATTGGTCAGTTACAAGAGTTTCAGATTTAGTTGCAAACTCTGGATACTCATCAATGTCACCAGTTAGTATTAAAAAACGAGTTTTTAGGTCTTCAATAATTGACCTGAAGGGGAGTCTTTCAATTTTTAGTCCAGCCCTCTTAACTAAATCAGAGTAAACTTGCTCCATTTTCTCTTTTCTATCTATTTGACCGGCATGTTTTTCGAGACCAGCTAAAACTTTTAAATGCATCACACTTAACTCATCGATATATCGAATGAATTGTTGACTCATTTCGAAATCTTCATCGTCAGGGTTACCAATATTGATAAGAGCATTCTTCAGTGCTCTGACTTTCTCTTTTTGATGGGTTTTAATAGCTACTGGTGTAGCATTTAAAAGTGCTGATACAAATTCTTCGTTGGCTTCTAATTCTTGAGGTGACTGTCCATACTTATCATTAATTTCATTTA
>JBBDIH010000066.1:0-1351 GCA_040880505.1 Minisyncoccota bacterium | reverse complement strand
CTCTACCTATAAGTAAATGCTTAGAAACCATACATTCTACATCAGAGGTAGCTACTGTGAAATTGTACTTAGAAAGCTCTTCTAGGTCGTTCCAGTCAAAAGACGGATATTCCTTGTCTTGGATAAATATTTTACTTTTAACTGTAGATATCTTTTTTACTAGTTTTTGATAAGCTTCTTGATCTTTAGCGTGTAAAATTAGCTTAAAATACTTAATATTGGCAGATTCTGTGTCTCTCACTATATCGCAATTATTGTCTTTAAAATATATCTCCATACCTAAAATAGGCTTAATACCAACCTTTTCAGCGTATATGTAAGCCTTTAAAGCTCCAGTCAAGGAGGCGTGGTCGGTACAAGCAAAATACTCTATACCAAGCTCTTTGTGCTTGTTTATCATCGACTCTATTGTAGAACCTGATAGGTATGAGTCGGAATGGTTACATGGGGATACGAAACAGCTCACTATCTCTCCACTATGCTTAAAAGATTGTTTGAGCTAGCTGAAGCCATATTGTCCTTAGCGCTTTCAATAAGCTTCCTATAAGATTTGTAAACCTCTACGGTCATCAATATATCCTCACGGGCGTCATGGGCTTGGCCCATAGGTATATCAAAATACTCCACTTGAGAACCTAGATTGCCCAAATCTTTAGGTAAAATATTACAATCTTGTAGAAACGTCAGGATCTGCAAAGTATCGATAGGTCTGTAATGAACTAGCTTATCCCACTTTTCTTTAGGGACTAGCTGTTTTGTCACAAAATCGATATCGAAAGCCACATTCTGCCCACAGGGTCTAAAGTGCTTTCTTTTACCCTTTATTTTGTGTTTTTCTAAAAAGTCTAAAATAACCTTTTCAGCTTCACTATTTGTTATAGTACTCGTGTCTGCTAGGTGTTTATCGATATTAATACCGGTAACTTCCATAGCTTTTTCTGTTATGACAAGTTTATCTAGATCATCTGGCTTTACTTTTAAATCAAGCTCGTCCATCAGCTTTAGCTGTTCATCATAAATACCAAAATACACCGTTAATAAATTATGTACGCTAGAGTCTAACCCCGTCGTTTCACAGTCAAAAAATAAATAATGCATATCTATACCTTTAATATCTTTCTTAGTTTTAGAATAGCTGATTGAAAGACAGTCTCTACTTCTTCCTCTTCCATTAACATTACCTTAGCTATTCTTTCATTGTCTATACCCTCTGGATTTTTTTCAATCATTTTGGATACAGAATTTCTTAATCTAGGGCAATAGATAAAATCTTCTTCCTCTAAAACTCTTTGTTTTAAATCTTTGTCTTTATTATTTGCCATATCTACCCTTAAATATTAGAACTTTAGCT
>JBBDIH010000065.1:0-1353 GCA_040880505.1 Minisyncoccota bacterium | reverse complement strand
TTGCTGATGAGTTCATAGGTCTCGTCCAATTCTTTTCCGGTATCACAGCAATACAAATCCAAATCTAGAGAGGGAAAATGATCCTTCATATAGATAGCTAAACCGGCGCTGTCTTTACCACCACTAATACCTAATACGTGACGAACTTCACTCATTATCTTTCTGCTCTTCTATCAATTTAAAAAGTAGTGCTAAATTCAGATTCTTATCTTTGGTCATCAGCTTTTTGAGCTTCTTAAGCCGTTCACTTTCATCTGACAATTTGTTCTTTTTTACTGTAACGGTAAGATCAACGGAATTATTACTAAAAGAAGTAATTTTACAGGTGTAAGCTTCCTCTTCATCCAAGTTCAAATCTAACTTAGTCAAATCTCGAAGATTGTCAAGTTCTTCAATTCGATCTGAAAGTCGTTTCAGCAGCATCGGTTCTTCATCATCACTGATGTTTCTAAGTGGTTTGTCTAAAACTGCAAAAGCTATGCCTTCAATCCATGCTTTGCGATCAGGCTGAATAGAAGTCAACTGATTTAAAAGCTTTTTCTGATAAGGAACTAACTCATATTCATTTAAGGAAGCATATCGTCCTTTAATAAGGGGTAAGTAGTCTTCGTATTCTTTTCCTTTTAGATCTAATGCGGTCAACAAACAATCTTCAATTCTATCAATAAGCCGGTAAAAGGAATGCTTAATCTCATCAATGCTCTTATCTAATTGAAAAATGAGATTTTTAACCGCTTTATCTGATTCCAAATCTTTTAGGCTTGCAAAACCTAAAGCCGAAATGAAATCATCAAAAAATGCCTGCTCAGGATCAGTTGCCGATTTTATAGCACTACGAAGCTTTTGTGCAGAGTTAGATATTTTTCGAGTGGTTTGGCCATATTCATTTAGCTCAGCATAAATTAAAAGCAATGGACGGATGGTTTCTACAAACGATTTGTTCGAAAACTCAACCTGTTCATCTTGATTTAACAGCGAACGATATTTAGCGAACAGTTTCTTTTTGAGATCGCTGATATGAAATGCTTTAATCTCAAATAGCTTTGGATTTCGATAGGTCAGATTTATGATTTCGAAATTCAATTCCGGCACATAGGCTTCTTCTTGAAATAGAGCGAAATCATTTTGCTTGATGATTAAATAAATAGGAATCCACATTTCAATAAAGCCGGCCTTTAATCCATAAGGTGGTTTTTCCAGAATTGACTTGAGATCTGTTAATTTCCGTTTACCGGACTTTGTGCTTTCAAAAAATTCTTCACTTGCTTCCCAAAGTTCAATAAATCCACTGTCAGCATCGGGTTCTCCTAACTCCCAGCTGTCATTTATTTGTCTATGGAATCCTGGCTTCTT
>JBBDIH010000064.1:0-1360 GCA_040880505.1 Minisyncoccota bacterium | reverse complement strand
TAATTTGTCTATCCATATAATATTCCATGAAAATCGATTATTCAAATAGTATTGAATAAACATATCTACATGAATTAATAGATTTACGATTGGCTTAAAAAGAAATGCTGGTTTTATAATGATTTGTGCAAAAGGAACGGTAAAATAGCCCTGGTACTTTATTTTCAAAACATTAAAACCATTCAACTCAAATATTTCCCTAATCTTATTTCTTTTAAAAAAAATCTGTTCACTGGAATAATCCTTATCTATTAACATCCTTAACCGACGAAGGATTTGTATAAATGGATTTGAGGCTTGAGGTTCAATAAAACCGTAAACTGTTCTTTTATTGCCAATTTCTTTTAAGTTAATTAATACCTCTTCAATATTATTTACATGGTGCAGTACACCAACTCCAAAGATGAAATCTACTTCTTCAAACTCATTCTTGTAATCTTTTATGTTAGCACAATGGAATAATGTTCGATTATTTGCAAAGTGCTTTTTTGCAATTCCGATAAATTCCTCTGAATAATCAACACCAATATACTTCTTATAAGAATTCCCTAAGTATTTTGAACTTGCACCAACTCCACAACCTAATTCCAGGATGACACCATGTTCTTCTTTTTTAGTTTCATTTTTATACAGATCGAATAAACTTAGAAGCTGAAATTTCCTGGCCCTTGAAGAAACCGGATAAACATCTTTTAAGAAATATTTTCCCGCAATTTCATTAAAAAGTTTTTTATCCTTTATTTCATGTAAGTTATTTGACATCCTATTTATTTGGAATATTGTTTTTTCTAAGTTCACTCACCTGATCTACCAATAGTCCAAAGAAGAATATTAAGACCCCGGTCAATATCATAAAAAACGCACCCGGAATCAACTTAATACCTCCATTATAATACAATATACCAAATAGCACTTCATAAATCAGGCCAACCACTATACAGAGAAAACTCGCCGGTAAAAAGACTTTCAATGGGTTGAATAATACAATAAGCCTCAATATTAGCATAATCGTACTTGATCCGTGCTTTAATTGTTTTACGGTACTCTTGCCAACTCTTTTTTGTACAGTTATTGGTATGTATCCTACATTGAACCCCATGTTCATAAAAGCAATAGTTGAGGTAGTTGAAAAAGAGAAGCCCTCCGGGAATAGATGTAACATATTAGAGATAACGTCTTTTTTAATAATTCTTAAACCTGAGTTCAAATCAGGAATTTTCCTTCCAGTAAGAAAATTAGCCACTTTGGATAGAACCCATTTACCCGGTTTTCTAATCCAATCCTGGTGACTTTCTTTGCTCCTTTGTCCGACCAGCATATCATAATTCGAAAAACTATTATAAATAGCTATAAGGTCTTC
>JBBDIH010000063.1:0-1361 GCA_040880505.1 Minisyncoccota bacterium | reverse complement strand
TAAAACTACATACCGATTGAAAAAATGTCGATCTATTGAAAATATGGGTCTGAAAAATCTTCATCTGTTAAATATGTAAACATCTGCTATCTAGATGTAACAGTCCCTGATCATTCATTAATGATATTATATGTGTGATAATAACCAATTAACGATACCGCGGTTTGCGGAAAAGAGGGAAGTACTATGAAAAATTTTATTAAACCGGGCAATGCTATCATTGTTCTTTTGCTGGCAACAAGCTTTACTCTGGCAGCCTGCTCTACAACCGGTATGCAGAGATCAGAAAATGTGCAGTCTTCTATGAAATCCGTTGATAATGACATTAAACTGATTGTTGTTCAAATAGAAGCCATTGGATCTTCTTTAAATGAGTTAACCAAACCCGGCCAGGCAGATGTAAAAAGAGCGTATGATGTTTTTTCAAACAACGTCTCGAAAATTAAAAAGATGGAGAATGACTTCTCAAAGCATGCCGATGAGATGACCGAAAGCGGTAAAATATACTTTCAAGAATGGGACAAAAATAATAATCAGTATGACAATCCGGAAATTCAGAAAAGCAGTAATGAACGCCGTGCGGAGTTGGGTGAAATCTATGATAGAATAGCTGAAAACAATAAGGGTGTAAAAGAAGCTTTCAGAATCTATGTATCTGATGTAAACCAAATTAATGCTTATATGTCGAACGATCTTACAACAAGAGGAATCACATCCATTGCCTCATTGTCTGATCAAACGGTTCGTAACGGGAATATGCTTAAAAATGAATTGGAAAATCTACAGTCCGCAATTGAAGATGCGCGAGCAGAAATGACCCAAACCGGAATTTCAATGAATTGACAAAAATAAACCGAAGTATACATCAAGAGTGAATAAGATAAACTTCGATATGAAATGAGTTGACATTAAAAATGTCGATTCATTTTATTTTGAAGTGCTTTTTTGTAAAAATTAACCCCTGAATGAATATAAAACAGTAAAGGTATCTAAATTACTTATCTGTGATTTATGTAACATTCATGAATAAATATGCAATGTATATTGCATCTTAATAAAAGGGTTTAATTGCAAAAATCGCTATTTAGAGTGTGTATATATAAAATAAAGTCTTTTGATTTAACAAACAGCTAAAATATGCTGTGTAGTAACAGTTTTCAAGAATGGCATTATGAAATTATATATAAAATATATGGTTAGCCTGCGCTGTAAAATGTTTGTCAGGGATGAGTTGCAAAAACTAGGGGTGAACTACGATTCTGTGGATCTTGGTATCGTTGAAGTTCATGATGATATAACAGATGAGCAGATAGAAGCATTTGCAAAAAATATAAAAAAAGGCGGGCTGGAGCTGCTCGATG
>JBBDIH010000062.1:220-1364 GCA_040880505.1 Minisyncoccota bacterium | reverse complement strand
CTTCTACCCAACAATTATGAGGAGGTAGTTCTTGGCAAAGTTTAAGGGTAATCTTATTTTTGGATCCAAAATAGCCAAATGGTGGATTTACTTTTTTGTAGGCACTTTTATCGAACTCAATCTTATTGAGATGTTCTAATGCATCGGATGTAGCTGTTATATAATCTTCCATGTATTTAATTTCAGTTAAACGGTATTCATTTTAAAGGAGTATTTTTCTACCTCCTGATTCCAAACTTCAGAGTTGTTGAATACATTACCGATGGGGTTTCGAATTATTTCTAAATTGTTAATATCAAATATATTACTACTTATTACGGGTAATAGATAGAGATGGTATTTGTCTCCATATTCACGAGCTTTTTCAATTTCATTTTTTGTCCAAAAAAATCTTTTATTAACTCGTGATACAGCTTTGACTTCTATATATCTGGGAATTGGTTTCATTTTATTCTGTACAACATCCCAACTCAATATATCATATCCAACCAAAACATTATTTAAAGCTACGTGATCGATTTTCTTTTTTAATTCTTTATAAGCTGATAGACGTTTATTCTCATATTCCAATACTACTAATTCAGCAGCAGTACCTAACTCTTGTTGTTTATTTAATAAGACGTCTAGTTCTGTTGGTGATAGAGCCTTGGAATTCAGATAAATTTCAAAAGAATTAAATTGCGAATCTGCTATCCAGTAAAATCCGGATTTATTATCATATTCGATTAGATCAAGTTCCATAAATAAATTTCTAATATGACTTTCCTGCACTCTTTCAGAAGTGTTTGGCCTATAAGAGAATGATTTTCTATTTGGAGTAAACTTATTCAAGAATTGATAAATCTCATTAGAAATTTCAATTTCATTGCTCATTAACCTTTCAAGTAAAATGCTTTTCAGTTGATTTTCGCTTATCTGTTCATGATAATATTTGTTTAGTGCATTAAGAAAAGATAATTCATTATTGTTTTCACGCAATAACCGAAGCTTGATTAAGAGGTTTTTTACACCTAAATAGCTATTTGAATAGTTTTTATAACGTTTCTCAATTATTTCAGAGTTCTTAATCTCTGTATTGTATATGATATCGATTAGTGTCTTTATTTGATTATATTTTAAACCGTCAAAAATTGTCATATACTGA
>JBBDIH010000062.1:0-210 GCA_040880505.1 Minisyncoccota bacterium | reverse complement strand
GAGTAAATATTCGTTGATAAGCTTCCAATTCATCATGAACGTCGATCATGTCAAGAGAGTAAATTGTATAGTCTCCTTCAATTATATCATACATTCTTTGAGCTTTTTTTTGCAGATTAAAAAGAATATCTGGATCAATTGTATTCTGGTATTGCAAAAAATAATAATACGCTTCTTGGTATTCAGATCCGCCTACTCGATGAATTCTGT
>JBBDIH010000061.1:0-1368 GCA_040880505.1 Minisyncoccota bacterium | reverse complement strand
TCCATTAATTATTTAAGTTCATATAACTCTATCATAGTCCCTATTATTAAGCTTCTACACTTGATAGTAGGGGCTTTTTTTATTTCCATTGTAGATAAAACAACGATTTTGTGGATAAGTCCACGATTTTGGGTAAAACTCGCTGGTTTTTTTCTCGTTATCGCCTAAATGGGATAATATATTATAGGTAAGAAAAAAGAAAGGGCACCGCTCGAACGGAAACCCTTTCAAAATATAAACCAGCTTTTAACCGATTCAGTGTATACAAGAATGATAAAGAATTTATAAGAACTGACAAAAATTCTTTTGATCCACTTTTCTGTTAAAAGCCATAAACATTCAAATCATTATGGCAAATAATATCACCGATGGACTGCTTACCGTCAAACAGGTATGCAGTATATTAAATGTAAGCATAGCAACAATTTACAGATGGGAAGCAGAGGGAAATTTACCCTTTCCAAAGTTGAAAATCGGACCAAGTGCTGTAAGATTTCGTCAATCTGATGTATATCAGCACATTGAAAATCAACTTGCTTAAGAGGTAGGATAATGATGTTATCAACCGGACTCTATAGTAAGCTTAGATTATATACAATTACTGTAAACAAATATAACTGTATCCAAAATTTGGATAAATGGATTGTACAATATGTTTGATACAATACAATTCTATTATGACACAGTTGATAAATTTCATGAGCAGTATTTATTAGAAATTACTAATCACAGTTTTAGTGATAAAAAACCTCACTGGAAAGCAAGAAAGCTAAGTAATTTTTGGGTGTGGACCAGTTCAAACGGTAGACTTCATGTACGCGGTTCATTAGCTAAATACCACTTAGGCAACAATATTGAGCATTTATCTACAGAAGAGATTGAGCAAGCGGTTCAATCACTATGTAGCAAGCTTATGATTAAGCCTGAGGGCTGTAAACTGACTCAGTTGGACATTGGTATTACTTTTAGGATGAACCACCCTGTACTTCATTATCAGGACTGCATGTGGTATTGCAAATACTTACCTCGATGGACTAAAGGCAGTTCAATCTATTTTGGCAAGGAATCAAGAGTGTTAAATATCTATGATAAACTGGTTGAAGCAGATCATAGTGGCATGATAATACCTGATTCATTTCAGGAACATCACTTACTACGCTATGAGTGTAGGTACGAGGGTAATATTGACGAAAGATTCAAAAGATCTGATTCTACATTAGATTTGCTCTATGATGGTTTATTTGTGCATGAAGCCATAGAAAACTATGTATCTGAGTTTAATAATATCAGAATGTTTGCAGGATTGGATAACAGCTCGTTGATTGGTACATCAACAGCTGAAGCAATTAAGCATGACTATGCAAGACA
>JBBDIH010000060.1:0-1375 GCA_040880505.1 Minisyncoccota bacterium | reverse complement strand
CAAATAGCTACTGCCACCATTAAAGTATAATGGCAATTTACAGCAAGACAGGTTAAAATTTTGTTTTAAATTATTTATTTGGAATCCCTGAAACAAATGAATATTATTTCTTCAAAAAATGTATCTTCTAAAGCATTAGTGGGATAATCAATGAAACTGTACCAATAAAATGAAAAATAATATTATTTTAAAAACTGCAGTAAAAATAATATTGGTCTTTCTATTTGTTTATTTCGGAAATGAATGGTACGAAAATAGGTATCATGCTTTTGAAAAAAATTATGTTGTTGGGGAATTAGGAAAAACATATAGAATTTATGGGCAAGGAACTTCTATCGATTTTAATTTTAATTATTATGGAAAAAGTAACAATGCCTCAAATTATTTAGGAACCAATAAAATAAAAAGTAGAAAATATCTGATCGAAGTCCCCATCAAGGATATTAAAAAAAGCAGAATCCTATGGAATTATCCTGTTCCGGATACGCTGAAGGCCCCATTCGAGGATTGGGAGGAGATACCGGAATTTCTAAAGAAAAGGAAAATTGAATAAAAGCGGCTTTTATGCCTTTGGCTTTTATGCCGGATTGGGCTTTCAAATTGCAGCCCGAACGTTAAACAGTTAGCTAAGCGACTTAATTGCAGCCCTGTCCCAAGACAAACAGCTCCTTGACTTTTAAAATACCATCTCATTAAACTGAAAAGTGGGTGGCGAATATCACGACCAACAAATTCTGAAGATTTGATTTCAAGGGGTCTTTCTTCTTCTATGATTTTAAGAAGCTCATACAAAGGGCTTTGAGAGTTTCCAATAATTTTTAAGTCTTTGTCAAGCTTTTGCGGTAATTGACTTATATACCTGAACCGAATTTGAGAGTAGTAAAACCATTTAACTACTTTCTTGATTTCATCCTCAGTCAGTTTGTGGTTTGGCTTTAAATAAATGTAAGTAATTATTGGAATGAGAGCGTAAACAGAATTGATTTCATCTGTGTGGTCAATATATGCTTGACTCTGCAATAGATTGAAAGTGTAGTCGAGAACACCATTATCAAGTTTTCCCCAAGCTTCTTTTATTTTTTCTTTATTGTCAGAGGTATGTAGCTTCTCCATTTAAGAACCTTGCCTATGCACAGATGCTAAAAGAGCGTACACGATAAAGTCAAGGTTGAAAACCCACCCTTTAGATTTTAATTCTTCAAGTTTGGTTTTAAATTCAGCCCTGGCTTGTGGCCAATAGCCCGAAATCTGTGCTAAGGCTAATTCTGCATCTGTTAGATTTACACCGCATGAATTGACTATGTAGAAAATGTCAATCGCTTCTTTTATTGTTGCTTTCGCTGGAATCACTTGCTCTAAAAATTCACGTTCGCGA
>JBBDIH010000059.1:0-7456 GCA_040880505.1 Minisyncoccota bacterium | reverse complement strand
CGCCCGGAAGGGGTGGTACAAAAATAGCCCCGTCCTTTCCGCGAAGCGGTGCCTTCGGCAAGGGCGGGGATATGGAATCGTACCACGGACAAACCTCTGCCCGGTGGTTTTGTGGGGAATGTGGTTTTCAGAGGTTGGGTGGGGTGTTCGCTATTGTTTTTTGATTTAAAATCAATTATTTAGTTATTAATTTATAAATTTGTTTAGCAACAATTAAAAGCTATATGACCTTCAAGCGTTGGATTAATCTTACAGACCTTTCTGAAGCATCGGCCAAAAATTACTCAAGTGCCATATTCGGCTCCATTTCATATTGGGCGAAAGAGGCCGGTTTGATAGATTCTTCTTTAATTGAAATTTTCGACCCAACAGAGTTTGAAAAGCTCTCTGAGAGAATTCAGCGTCTTCCCATTTTTAAAAAGCGAAATGCTAAAGGGCATAATATGTACAGCAGTGCTCTAAGTAAGTATCATGAGTATTTGAAAGAATCTTCAAACGAATTGGAACAGGACCTCGAAAATATTATTGCGGATAATTCTTACGCTGAGACCGATAAGGTGGCTCTTGTCAAATCCCGGATCGGGCAAGGCGCATTTAGGGAGCATCTGCTTTCATATTGGAAAGGCTGCGCGGTAACCGGATATAAAACACCGACCATGCTGATTGCTTCTCACATCAAACCATGGAGAGACTCAAGCAACCAAGAAAGGCTGGACAAATTTAACGGTTTATTGCTTACCCCGAATTTAGATAAGGCATTCGATTCCGGGTTTATTTCTTTTGATGGAAATGGGCGAATTTTGATTTCGGATGTTCTTGAAAGTCCTAATATTCTGGGTTTTGAGAACGGTATGAAAATCAAATTTGAAAAATCTCATCAGCAATATTTGGAATATCACCGGGATGAGGTTTTTTTCAATCTTTGAGTTAAGATGCTTCCCGGATTTCTTGAGCTAACTTATTCAAGCGTTTCGCTCGGTCGCCTTTATTTTTAATTTCACATTCCCAAACCGTAAGTACGCTCCATCCTTTTTCTTCAAGCGCCTGTCGGTTTTTCCGATCCCTTATCTTATTCCCGTTAATTTTCTTTTCCCAAAATTCTTTTCTGGTTTCCGGCAAACTTCCTTTTTTGCAATCATGACCGTGCCAAAAACAGCCGTGAACAAATACCACGGTGTTATATTTGGGAAGAACAATATCCGGCGTACCGGGATAGCGTTTGTCGTTTTTGAGATAGCGAAAACCTTTTGAGAAGAGATATTTGCGAACGATTATTTCCGGCTTGGTTTCCTTACCGGCAATATTGGACATTATATCACTACGCTTAGATTTGGAAAATATATCAGCCAAGGTGTTGGTCCAGATGGTCTTTTATATTCTTTGATTGAATATAACTGAACCGTGGTGGAAGTGCATTTCCAATTAATAATGCCAAAGAAGCTTTCGGAATATCAGTTGGAAACTTGTAATTCTCTGGGAAAGATTGCAATAAAGCTGCCTCCCGTGGAGTAATAACTCGATCTTGTTCGGGATGTAAAAATCGTCCTTTAGAAGGGTTAAGACAACCCCCTGTTATTGTGGTAGAATAATCATCCCAGCGTAGTCTTCCGTATACGTCATTGAAACCAATATTCTTTTTACTATGGCAGTCGAGTAAATATTCTTCCGGCAAATCTTTTCTACTACCACCGTCTTTAGGTGTTAGTCTAATTCTTTCCATTACTTTTTCTGTGTGATTTGCTACTATCTTTTGTAATGGATCATCTGCCTCATCTGGTGGTGGTAAATGTTCAATTTCACTTCTAACGGTTCTTTTTTCTTTAGTCCCGGGAGCAATTTCCAAATTCCCTAAAAGTGAGCCCACCATAATTAGTCGCTTGCGATTCTGAGGAACACCGTAGTCCTTAACATTCACAACATCTACCTTTGGGTTGTATCCAAGAGCATCCAATCTTTTGACAATATCTTTAAATAAAAAATAGTCCCTCAATCCGGGAACATTTTCCATCATAATGGTCAAGGGTTTCAACTCCTTGACCATTCTAAAGTATTCTTCTACCAGGCTGTTTCTATTATCACGAACACTTGCTTTACGATTTAGCTTTCGAATTGAAGAAAACCCTTGACAGGGGGGGCATCCCACCAATAAGTGTAACGGTTGACCCTCTAATTTTTCTTTAACTTCTGAGATATCAATTCTTCTAATATCTCTTTCAAAAACTTCTGTTTCAGGAAAGTTCATCTTATAACCTCTAACCGCATCCGGCTCGAGTTCAATTGCAACCCTAGTTTCAAACCCTGCCCCTTCCATTCCAGCTGTTAATCCGCCAATACCACTAAATAAATCAATTGCTATTAAACGAGTCATATATATTCAATTAAATCAATTGTATTTGTATACCCTAAATCCCTAAAAATATTCTTAGCTGCTTCCCATAATTCATCTGGAGTATTTTGTCCACCATATCTGTCCGAAAAGTAATTTATGTAGATATTATCATCTTCACCAAAAAGCACTTCTCCTCCGATATAGGCCATTTTCCCGTTAGTAAGGTTTGTATGGCATACAAAATCTGGATCGTGAGTTCTTTTCACATTCCTTATTTTTTCTCTCACTATTTTAAGAGCATTTCTGTCAATTACCCATAAAAAACATTTTTCTCTATATAAGGATTTGTTATCCCTAAACTCAAGGAAATTGTCTTTTAATAATTTTATCTCCGTACTATCCAATTTTACAATATTAGGTGGATCACCATCCCAAACTACAGTATGAACAAAATTTTTACAGACTTCATATTCAATTTCGCCATCTTTTAGATGTTCAATTGTTTTATCTTTTGATCTTTCAAAAGGCCTAATTTGCTCCCACCTTGAATCAATATTTTCAACAATGGCTTTCATATTAAATTTTAGCGACTCCTATATCTAGTAATTCTTGGAGCTTGAGTATACCAAATTTACGTAGTACATCAACAGAACTTAGTTCATCTGATTTAGTGATTTTTTTGAGCAATATGCTTGAGTCGGCCGTAACAAGTAATTTCTTATTTTCATCTAGATATACTTTTACATTTACACTTTCTATTATATTTTCTATGTTTTTATTTGTGATTTTATCAATGCTATCTCCAAGTATTTTTTCTAATGCCGATCTACCAATTACATTTTCTAAATGTAGTATGTCTGAAGGATTTTTTAGATAACCATTTTCCTCAAAAAGAATATCTTTATTTTGAATTTTAATCCTATTCTCTTTTGAAATTCGTGCTAAAATATATTGCAAAATAAATTCTTCTGAAGAAAATATAGAACTCTTTTTATCACCTTTTAAAAAAAGTTGAAACCGTTCTGAATATTGATCAAATTCAGATTTGTTTAAAAATGGAGGTATTTCATTTCTAACTTGTGAGTATACAAATACAAAAGAATTTGTTGTTTTAAGTATTTCTTTCAACCAATTAGATGAAGCATAATTTTGCTCACTACCATACTCCCAATCATAAATAATAATATCAGATTTCAAACCTTCATCAATTGTATCCAGACATATAGATGGATGCGTAAATCCCCAAATATCAATTCGTCCGCTCTTAGCATGTTCAGAATTAACAATTAAATTAAGTAACCTTTTTAGACTTAATTCCCCATCCCATTTCCCAACTTTTAACAAATATAAAAGTGAATTATAGTCTATTTTCTTTTCATAAATTTCTTTTTCTACAAACTTAGAAATTTTAGGCAAACTGTCATCAAGAACAAAAAGTGTAAGTTTATCCACTTTAATTACCCTCTTACTTGTGAAAAGTCTAAAATTAATTGTGCGCCATTGAGATCATTGATTCGATCCCTGCCTTTTGCTAAATATATATCTCCTCTTTTTTTCATATGATTCATATAATGTTTGCATACGTACAAACCAATTCCACTAGGTGGGAATTTAAGGCTTGCTCCAGGATGAAATAGATAAGGTAGTATTGAATCATGAAAACCGGGGCCACTATCTGCAATAACTATATATCTCTCAGATGAATCAACTTTAACCTGAATCTTTCTGTCCTTAAACTTAGGATTATTTAACCAATAACAGGAATTATCGAATATATTAGTAAGTATCTGATTTAAAGCTCCGTAACGAGCATTAATTTCAAAATCCATATCGTTATTGTATTCAAACCGAATGTTTAACTTATTAAACCTTCTTTTGAATACTGAATGGACATACTTAATTGATTTAGAAACTTTAAAATCTATAGACTCTTCATTTCTTAAAGCCCTTAAAGGGCTTAACCTAAGTATTTCAGATTCTAATGCTTTAGATGTTTCTTTTAATTCTACCAATTTTTTCTCATCAAATTCTCCTTTCTCTAACACATCAAGGATCCCATAATAAAAATTTGAAGTACTTTTTGTGATTTCATGCAGTGCAACTGCAATTCCTAAACCAAAACCTGCTTGTTCAGTCAGCATCTCTTGTACTTCTTCAATTTGTTTTAAATTTTTTTCTAGATTTTGAAGTGATTTAGATAATTGAACTAATCTGCCGTGTCTTTGACTAACATCACCGAGTTCCTTTATATTTTCGAATAGGCTATAGCTGTCTAATGCTAAATCATAATTAGAAGTTATATTTGAAATAATTTTAGCAGATTGTTTTGAAAAATTTATCAATGGCTTTGGATTATCAACCAAATCACCACTCAATACTTTATACTCGTTACGTTTATTTATATAATCGTTCTCTATAAAATATGTAACTGCTTTTACTAAATTAGTAAAGTCTCGAAAAGCCTGATTTTTTATCATTCCCTCTCGATTCGTTTTATCTATTAGATCTACATTTGATGATTGATCTATTTCGATATTTCCCATCATATGATAGTAGGATATTCTATAAGTCTGCTTTAGCTGTCGTTGCCGTAATCCCAACCAATCATTCTCTGTACTAATTTCAGATGAATGTACATTTATACCATCTCGATATACTGATATTCCACCGTAATTTTCTAAGTACTTTTTAAACTCCCTTTCTTCTGCTGTACTACCTATCCATGGTTTGTCTCTATACCATACATCAATATGAATGAAAAAGGCACCGCATTCTGGTTTTCTCCATTCTTTAGATTGCTCACCATTTACTAGCCATTTATCGCTTTCAATAGTTTTAAGATCTAAAGATTTATCCTTTAAGTTGAATGGAGAGAGAGGAATGTTATATGGTGGAAAAAAAGAATAATCATAATTAAAACTTCCCCATTCATCTACTATACCAGACAAAGTGAATACAGGATCAAATTTCTTCCAAGTTATTTCTTCGTCTAACTCTTTTACTTGGGGGCATTCAAATAATACATTAAACTGTGATGATTCAGAATTGGGATGAGGGTTTGGTGAGTTTAATTTTAGTATGGTTCTATTAATTGCTTTAATCTCACTTTCAGTTAATTTAAATCCTTCTCTGCCACCATATATAATTAGTTGTGTGCCACTTTTTGTTATACCATAATCTCTTGATGGAGGCTGTCTTGTTAAGGAAACTTTTACTTCATCTAAATCTTTATGCTCACCATTTAATAGATTAAAATCGTCCCAATCTATTTTAAGTATGTACTCGTATTCGTTTTCTTGAGTTTTAGTTTTAATTATTAATTTACTTCCCAGGCGATTACACGCAAATCTGCCAACCCCTTTTTCACCAAGTGGTATTCTCCCATTATTTGCTTTTTTCGCCTGCTCATAAATACGTTTAAACGCTTTTAATTTCCCTTCTTTTTTTGCCTTTTCCCTGTCACGTTTTAGCTGATCCTTTACATTGGTTTTCAGAGTTGATGCTGGACGCAACCAACCTAATTCAATTTCTTCTTTCGTCATACCACTTCCATCATCCGTGATCACTATTATTGGACCAGAATAACTTCCGAACTTGTATAAAGTGATTGGTACTTTAGTTAAGTTAGGAACCTTTTCGATTCGAACAAGACAATTATTAGCACCTGCATCAAAAGCATTTTTTACTAATTCTAAAATCCCAACTCTTTCTGATGCTATAAGTTGTTCACCTAAAACTTGAACAAGATGCGCATCAGCTTTAAAGCTAAGATTTATACCGCCGTCAAGGCATATTTCATTTAAAGTATCATCATCAATTAATCTAACTGCATTTTGAGGATTGTAATGAGGCTTAGTTTCCCGAGGTTCACCTGATTCATTTAAAAAAGGAACTGGATTTGAGAATTGTTTATAGTTAGCAACTTTAATAAAATAATATCCATCCTCCCTTTTATCTTTAAAGGGTTTATCTGTGATTTTACCCGAGCCATAATAAACCCCCTTTCCCTTACTTTTTGGTTCAAAGTATATGAACTCAATATTTCCAGAAGAAAGCTGCTTTAAATACTTCTTGGGGAAATGATAATAATCACCCATAAAGTCATTGTATTCTGACCCTTCCCGATATTGATCTAAGACTAAATGCTTTTTTGCCATCTATAAATAATGAGTTTGGATGAATGTAATTCTAATCAAGTTCAATTTAAACCTATTATTAAAAGATTTTTCAATAATCCCCCATCCCCGGAAAAACATTCCTTATCCCGCCACGGGGATTTTCAACATCTCCTTTGTATCTCGGAATAATATGAGTATGCGTGTGAAAGACGGTTTGACCAGCGGCTTCATTCATGTTGAAGCCGATGTTAAATCCGTCGGGATTGTATTTTTTGGTTAGAATATCTTTGACGCGTTCAACCATAATCTGGCAGGCGGTTTTTTCTTTGTCCGTCATTTCAAAATAGTTGGCTGATTTCCTTTTTGGGATCACCAATGCATGTCCCTTGCTGACTGGAAATTTATCGTAGATGCTATACACCGTAGCCAATTCCGAAATCAATTCTGCTCCAGAAGATGGATTTTCAAAAATTCCATCCAAACCATTATCAACTTGAGTAAAGTGGCGATATTCATAAATCTCGCAAAAATCATTTTTGAAAAATGATCTGTATGGCAGCTTCACATTGCATTGATAGGTAGGAACTTCATGAACATAGTGTTTTCTAAATCCTGTCCTTTTCAAATCTCTTCGAACAGTGAAGTAAGCTTTTCCAGTTGGTTTCAGCAATTCGCTGACCGACATTAATACCTCCGGTTGTTCTTCCGGCAGCAACACATTTAATACATACTGGCACAGAATCGTATCAAATTTTTGGATGGGATAATCCGGGGCATGGAAGGGATCGTACGCGGTGCAATTGATATTCTTTGAATTCAGAAATTCTACATCTTTCCCAAATCCGGAACCGAAATCCAGCACATCTCCATCAATCACACCCATATTGAAAAGCTTGCGGGTGGGATATGAGACTTTTTCCCGTTCCTTGGCGGTGAGATGTGAATTTGGGTTTCCTTTCATCACAAGTTGAATTCTTCAAAACCACGAGTTTCTATTAAATACCGGCTT
>JBBDIH010000058.1:0-1379 GCA_040880505.1 Minisyncoccota bacterium | reverse complement strand
CAATCTAAGGGTTGAGGATCTGTTTGGGTTACCCCCTCTGTTATTCACGATAAGCCCGGCTACTTTACCTTGTAGAAGCTGCGACGCATCACTAATATTTCCTTTGTTAAACTGTTCAAGATCGACTGTAGCAACTGCTGATGTTATTTCTCTTTTATCCTGCACGCCGTATCCAACCACAACAACGTCATCCAGCAGGCGAATATCCTGTTGAAGAGCAATATTTACTTCAGTTCTACCATCTATGGTAACATTTTGAGGGATGTAACCAATAAACGTGACCCTAAAAACATTTAATGATGGGGGGACACTTATTGAGTAAGATCCATCCATTCCTGAAGTTGTACCAATCATCGTTCCTGTAACTTCATCTGATTCGAGTACAACAATACTGGCTCCCGGTAATGGAGAACCATCCGCAGCATCTGTAACAACACCTGTAATTTCTACTCTATCTTGTGCGTATGAGTCACTTATTCCAAAAGCAACTGTAAAAATCGCAATCAAGAAAGTTTTAAATAAAAAACTTGTCGATTTTTTTACAGAAGTACTGGAAAAATATGAATTGTTAACGCAGGGCAAGATAAGAGCTTTTTTCCGTAGCTTTATGCCATTCATAATTATCAATTTAGATTTTGAATTAAAATTTTCGAGACTTGACTTATTTTGGTACACATCTCAAAAATGTTATTACAACTATTATATAAAAGCGGTTACAAAAAAAAAAGCCTGTTAAAAATAAATATTGGGTAAAATATTCATAAACTTTGTTAACGTAATTTGTTTAGACAATCGAACCATATAGCTAGCAAAGCAAGGTTTTTGGGCTTAAAAATGATTTATTAATGAAAGATTTTTATAAATACTGTATATACGCTAGACAAGAATGTTTGAAAACAAGAGACTTTTGAGTATAAATCAGTAGAATTATTAACAATAGAAGAGTTTATATATCACTTTAAAATAAAATGATATGAGCGAATAGTTATTATACTTAATACTTATGATGACATCTGAATATTAAAAACTATTAGAGAATGACTATCACTTTTTTAAAAACCAAAAGGAAAGTGTAGCAGTGTCTTTAAGCTTCCAATGCCTGACGAGAAAGTTCAACACTATTTTCTCTTTTCTCCTTGTTCTCTCTCCACAAAATGTCAATAATGAGTGCTATGGGGCCTACTATAAACAGAGCATAAAACGGCGCATATACTGCCTCTCCAAATCGGAAGAACATCTCAACAAGTGCTATTAGAAAAGCAACCAGCATCTGACCATTTTTGGACGAAACCGTAGTTTTTGGATCAGTAATCATAAAAAGTACGAACAGCTGATACATCGGTCCGGTAAGAGGTGCTATTTCGGTCAAATAGATACTA
>JBBDIH010000057.1:0-7487 GCA_040880505.1 Minisyncoccota bacterium | reverse complement strand
CCCAAACTTTCATTATTTTTTCAAAAAAATCATTATCTAAAATAAGATCGTCATCAAGAATGAAGAAAATTTCATTTGATGATAAATTAACTGCTATATTTTTTGACTCGGAAAGACCTCTACGTTCCTTTTTGTGATCTTTTTTGTAATAGACAAACTTTATATTCTTATTCTTAAACCTTTCTTTATTTATAAAATCACTTGGTAAACTATCATCATCAATAATAATGACCTCATCCGGCAATAAAGATTGGTCCAAAATAGAACCCAAACAAATATTAAGGTCTTCCTTTCTTTTGTATGTTGGAATTACTACTGAAAATTTCATTTTATATTTTTTAAAAAAGTTTCTAATTGCTTAATATTTGTTTCAGGTCTAAAATTTTGTCTTGAAAATTCTCTAGCTTTTTCACCCATTTCATGCCTCTTTTTTTTATTTTTAAGTAGGCGCTTGGTGTCTTCAACAAAATTATTAAATTCACCAGAGTAAAGCCCTAGCCCTTCTCTTTCAATAATGTTTTCCGGATCAAAGTATAAAGTAATGGTCGGCTTGCCTAAAAGCCAAGCTTGTATAAAAATATTTGGAAATCCCTCAGGACTACAGGTATGCACCAAAAATAATGATTCTTTTAAAATACTATTAACCTCTGGAAAAGTCTTTGGACCAAGGTAATAAAAGTTATCTGGTAAATTATCCTTAGTTAGAATTTTATTATATTCTCTGCCTTGAATTTTACCTACCATTAATAAATCTACATTAAAATCCTTAAGCTTATCAGTTAACCTAATGTAATCTTCCGGATTTTTAGCTTTCTTTATATTCGCAACCCACAACACAAAAGGTCTTTCCCACTGAAATTCCTTAGATAAAGTTAAGCTCATTGAGTTTCTGATAGTAATCCTTTTGTCGATAAAACTTGGAATTGATTCAAGCCAATCGGCATTATTCACAATAATCCCATCAACAAAATAAAAGCCAAGGTAATTAATAATCCCAAAAAATCTTTTAATGTTTGAAGCTATGCTTCTAAGTTTATTATGTAAATCTGATTCAATTTGCTTAATTGGATATATTTTTAAATTATCAATATGAGCAACGCTAAAAACAAATTTTATATTTAATATTTTCGCAATCAATACACTTAAAAGGAATTTATTCCTGTCAAAACGCCAATATATAACATCGGGATTATTCCTACGAAAAAAACTGAATAAGGTAAATATATTGAAATGATTTAATGGATACACTTGATAGATGGTGTCGTATTTTTCTTTTCTTGCGTTCACTGCACCATATATCACCTCATGTCCAAATTTAGTTAAATAATTTGCGATAATATCGCATTGTAATTCACTGCCTCCAAGAAAATCATCTTTGTGTTGATTTATGATTAAAATTTTCATAATTAGAACTGCATTAATAATATATCTTTTAAATATTCTTTTATTGTTTTTTTTGAGCAACCAAAAAAATGCTTGTCGGTTTAAATCCTAACCCAAACAAATTAAACAACCTCCAAAAATATCCTAAAATTAAATGTCTTCCTAAAGATCCCAATGGCAACACCTTAAAAGAAATGATTTCAAACCCATTATCTACTATTATTTTTTTCATACTTTCTTTATTAAAGCTTCTAACATGGCCATCTTTGTGAAACCATAACTCACATTTAGGGCACATAACCATTCCCTCTTCAAGATTCTCATTGTAAGGAGTAGTAACAATAAAACATCCTTCTTCTTTCAATACACGGCGTATTTCTTTTAATCCTTTATCTAAAGTTTTTTTATCTAAGTGTTCTAAAACTTCGAGTGCAAAAACAGTATTAAAATAATTATCTCTAAACTGAAGATTGGTGATGTCCCCTTTTTGAACCTTTGAATTTTTTGGAGTAATATCAATGCCAACAGCATTCGGAATAATGTTAATCAAAGCGCCACTTCCCGCACCAACATCAAGAACTTTTTCTCCTAAATATTTTTTAGAAAGTCTTTTTATGGCAGGGGCTCTTGTATCTCCTGAATAACTCCTCTTTCTATTCTCAAAATATTTTTTCTGGTAATTTTTATCTAGTTTTGTATTTTTTTTCATAAATTATATAAACTCATATATTATAAGCCACCAGCTTAGCACAACAGAATTGTTTAAAATTTTTTTACTACGCTGATAATTTTATCATAAAAAACTTCTGGGGAATAATTTTTATTTGCTAAAAATAGACTGCTTTTACCCATTTTTTTTAATTTATCTTTATTACTAATAATAAGCTTAACCTTATTAACTAAACTGTTTAAATCATCACTTTTAAAAATGTAACCATTTTCACCTTCTTGAATATACCATTTTGTACCATTAGTATCGCTGCAAATTACAGGTAGTCCAGAGGCCATTGCTTCAAGGAGTGAAAAACTAGCTCTTTCATTAGAACTAGGAAGTATAAATAAATCATGTTTTTTATATTCATCATAAACTTCAAATAAATCTAAATTTTCTTTTATTTTAACAGTATTCTGTAAATTATTTTTTTTAATAAAATTAAGCAACTTTAAATATTCTTTATTCTTATGATCATTCAAAGAACCAATTAAAGTTATTTTTATATTATAAAAATTTTTTAGTTTATTTACTGCTTTTAATAATAAAATTAAGTTTTTTCTTTTTTTATTTAATTTACCTATTGATATTAAATTTATATTATCATTAATAAAGAAAGTTTTTTGATTAAATGTATTAATGATTAAATCTATTGTAAAAGGAATATAGTAAGCATTCTTATCAAATGCATCATTTTTTTTATTATCACCCTTAACCGGAGTTATCCACTTTACATTAAAAAGTTTTATTATAATTTTACTAACTAAAACTTTAAAGTTTTTTTTTCTATATAATGCACCTTGAGTATAAAGTATTACTTTTTTTCTCAATAACTTTGCAATACACAAAGAAATCAAGGCAAACAACTCATTTGGGTTTCTAATAATAACAACATCAGGGTCTTCCTCTTTAAAGCTTTGGAAATAATTAAAAAGAGAAGGAAAGCCAAACTTCTTTTCCCAATTATAGGAATTTGGATTTTTTTTGAAAATCTTATCTTTTAAAAAAATAAACAATGGGGAATAATTAACCTGAGTAGGTTTTAAAATGTCATGTTTTTCGCTGGCAATATTTTTAGATCTCACCCAAAAAGACACATTATGACCATTATCTAAAAGGGTCTTGATCACAAAATACTGGTTTGTATGAAAACGAGGTGCTATAAATAAAAATCTCATACTACTTTTTAAGATGTTTTTATCTTACGTAAAATTTTCAATAATTGAGACACTCTTTTCTCCCAGTTATGATTGTTAATTGCTTCCCTAAAAGCTTTTTTAATAATTTTCTCTCTTTCGTCGTGGTTGTTTATGTAATAAAAAAGCTTTTCATCAAAATCAGACAAATCTGATTTAAAAGTAACAAAACAGTCTTTGGGAAATATATTCTTGTAAAGCTCTGACTCTTCGCAAAACACTAGTGCCCTGCACGCCATACATTCTGCCATTCTTGGGCTAACTAATCCAACAGGAGAAAGAGTATTGAGGTATATTTTAGATTTTTTTTGCATCGTGAAGTAATCCTCACTTTCTAAATATTTATATGTACCAAAAAGTTTAGCTACCTTTCTTTGTAAATTTGTTCGTGGTAAAGAATTCCAAAAAATATTTAGATTTTTGTAATTATTTTTTTTTGATACCGGAATGTCACCAAAGCAATTGAATAATTTACGCATAACTTTTATTCTTGTATCTGGTTGCTTTGCACTTTTTAGTTGGTTTTGCAATATACCCGAAAAAGAAAAATCTATATTCTTCATTGAATCAACTGACTTACTAGGCTTTACTATTTTTTTATTAAAAGCAAAAGGCCAAAAAACAACGTTGGTATTAGTTGATTTTTGATAAGAATCAACATCATGATGATGCGTAAAGATTACAGAAAAATTATTATTTCTTATCCATTCTAATTTCTGGTTCAAATTAGTATATTCCTTATTTAAAATCATAGCTTTTGGAATAATGCAGCTACCAAGTTCCAAGTTAGGGTGAGGGTCTACATTATCATTCGGAGAATCTACAAGCCAGGAATGACCTACAATTATCCAATCTGGGACAAAGCTTATTTTAGATAATATATTATTAATGGAATCACTTATATTATATAAATCAAATCCTGGACCATAAAAAACAACGTTAGCTTGACGCTCCAATTCTTGAATAACATCATTTTGATACATGGCAGACTTATATTCTTCCATTTTTTTAGATAAATAAAGGATTTTCATATAACTAAGATTTCAAATTATTTAAACACCATAAATATGTTTCTAATAAACCATAATCTATGTTGGTTCTTGGCTCCCAATTAAGAATTTCTTTAGCCTTACTCCAGTCAGCACATCTATCTATATCGCCCTCATTTTTTGATGGATCAAACTCTATATCAATTTCTTTTTCTGAAATACTTACAATCTTTTTAGCTATATCACCAATAGATATTGATTGAGATGGCCCAATTTGAATCACCCCTTTATTCATTCCTTTATCTAAAACACGTAGTAAGGCATCAATTACATCATCTATGTAAACAAAAGCTCTTCGTTGCTTTCCACTTCCCCAAACAACAAACTTTTCTTCGGGGTAAAGTATAGCTTTGCGACAAAGCGCTGGAATAACTTGAGATTTAGACGGGTCAAGCTCACAAGGAAATCCATAAACATTATGTAGCCTTAATATACCAACTTGAATTCTATTACTATTTTTAGCAAGTTCAGCTTCATATTCTCCCATCAACTTACTCCACCCATAAGATGATTCGGGGTTAGCGGGGTAAGCATCCTCTTCCTTAAGGGGAGGGAGGTTAACTTTTGACTGTTTATCTTTAGGATAACTACAAGCTGTTCCTACATAAATATATTTTTCTACTCCATTCTCTATGGAAGCATTCAGAATATTAGAATTAATCAGTGTATTCATACGCCAAACAAATAATTCATTATCAAAAACAAAATTTATTCCAGCAACAATATCAGCTAAGTGGTATACGACATCAACATCTTTAGTAACCTGTAAACATGCTTCATGGTCTCTTAGGTCTAAATTATAAAACTTTTTACTAACATTAATAACGGGTTTACCTTTTTTATTATTTAAATATTCAATTTTTCCTCTCCATAGATTATCAACAACAAAAACGTCATGACCTTGGTTAACTAATGCTTTAGTTAAATTAGAGCCTATCATACCTGCTCCTCCCGTAACTAATATTTTTTTATTTTCTGAATTCATAATTATTTATTCTTATTTTATATTACTGTTTTTTATTAAACCAATTCAGTATACTTTTTTAAATATATTTTTTTAACATAATCTAAAAAATTATACATTATTAATATACCAATTTATAGTTTCTTCTAAACCTTTTCTAAAATCTGTTTGTGCTTGAAATCCAAATTCTTCTTTCGCTTTACTCACATCTAAACATCTTCTTGGTTGTCCATCTGGTTTTGTTGTGTCCCATTCTATCTCTCCTTCAAAATTCATAATTTCTGCAATAGTTTTTAATAAGTCTTTTATAGATATCTCCATTCCTGAACCAAGATTTACTGGATCTGGTTTATTGTATTTTTCAGTAGCTAATACTATTCCTTTTGCTGCATCTTCTACATATAAAAATTCTCGAGTTGGTTCACCTGTTCCCCAAGCAACAATTTTATCCTTGCCTTCTTTTTTTGCATCATAAATCTTTTTAATAAGAGCTGGAATCACATGAGAACTTTCTGGATTAAAATTATCTCTAGGACCATAAAGGTTAACTGGTAAAAGATAGATAGCATTAAAGTCATATTGATCTCTATAAGCTTGTCCTTGAACTAGTAAAGCTTTTTTAGCTATTCCATAAGGAGCGTTAGTTTCTTCTGGATAACCTTTCCATAAATCTTCTTCTTTGAAAGGTACTTCAGTAAATTTTGGATAAGCACAAATTGTGCCTACTGTCACAAATTTTTCTACTCCGGCAACTCTTGCAGCTTCCATTAATTGAATACCCATAATAGCGTTGTCATAAAAAAGTTCTCCTGGTTTTTTTCTGTTTAAACCTATTCCACCTACTTTTGCGGCTAAGTGAATTACAACATCAACACCTTCAACTACTTTTTTACAATCATCCATTTTTCGAAGGTCATAATCTTTTGATCTAGGAACTATAATGTTTTTTTCTTCTGCTCCTTTCTTTTTTAGTTCTTCTAAAAGAAAGGATCCTAAAAACCCTGCTCCTCCGGTAACTAATATTTTTTTATTCTTCATTATTATTTCTTGTTTTAAATCCTCCTTTTTGTAAATGTAGTTCTTTTTTAGCTTCTTCTATGTCTGAATTTATCATCTCTTTAACAAGTTGGCTGAATGATATTTCAGGATCCCAACCAAGTTCTTTCTTGGCTCTTGAAGGATCACCTTCTAATGCATCTACTTCAGTTGGTCTGAAGTACTTTGGATCTATTTCTATTAGGGTTTCTCCATTTTCTTTATTGATTCCTTTTTCTTCCAGTCCTTCCCCCTGCCATTCAATTTCAATACCAGCTTCTTTAAAGGCAATTTTAGCAAATTCTCTTACTGAATAGCTTTTACCTGTAGCTATAACATAGTCTTTTGGTTCGTCTTGCTGAAGCATTAAGTGCATTGCTCGTACATAGTCTTTTGCATGGCCCCAATCTCTCTTTGCGTCCATATTTCCAAGATACAACTTATCTTGCATGCCTAATTTAATTCTTGCTATAGCTCTGGTAATCTTTCTGGTTACAAATGTTTCTCCTCTTCTAGGAGATTCATGATTAAAAAGAATTCCACTACAAGCAAAGATGTTATAAGCTTGTCTATAATTTATTGTCATCCAGTGAGCGTATAGTTTAGCTGCTCCGTAAGGGCTTCTTGGCGCAAAAGGCGTGTCTTCGTTTTGCGGAGGTTTTGAAGAGCCAAACATTTCAGAGGTAGAAGCTTGGTAAAATTTAGTTTTTTCTTCCCATCCTAATATCCTAATTGCTTCTAGTAATCTTAAAGGTCCTACAGCGTCAGATTCTGCTGTGTACTGTGGGGTTTCAAATGAAACCTGAACATGGCTTTGAGCAGCTAAGTTATAAATCTCGTCTGGTTCAATTTCTTTTAATATATGAACAAGATTCAAAGCATCTGTCATATCCCCATAATGCATAATAAAGTTTCTATTATCTGTATGTGGATCTTGATATATATGATCTACTCGTTCAGTGTTAAAAGAAGAGCTTCTTCTTTTTAGACCGTGGACAATATATCCTTTATCTAAAAGGTATTCTGCTAAATAAGAACCATCTTGTCCTGTTATTCCTGTTATAAATGCTATTTTCATGTTTTTTTGATTTATAAAATAATTTACTTAATAATCTTTCTTAAAATAAAATGTCTAATTTTCATTTTTA